>NZ_JACJUZ010000082.1:0-21755 GCF_014299995.1 Sphaerospermopsis sp. LEGE 00249
CTCCTGACTCCTGACTCCTGACTCCTGACTCCTGACTCCTGACTCCTTGATCTCCTGACTCCTTGATCTCCTGACTCCTGACTCCTTGATCTCCTGACTCCTTGATCTCCTGACTCCTGACTCCTGACTCCTGACTCCTGACTCCTGACTCCTGACTCCTGACTCCTACCCCTTGCCTTCTGTTGCTAAATTAACAGTGGATGTTATCTACAAAAAATCAACAATGGTATCTAATACTGCATCATTTCCCGATATTCAAAATCATTGGGCGCGGTTATTTATTCAGGCTTTAGCCCAACGGCGAATTTTAAATGGCTATCCTGACGGTAGTTTTCGCCCTAATAGCCCTGTTACTCGTGCTGAGTTTGCGGCGATTATAGCTTCTGTACTGACAACAACCAAAAAACGGGATTATGTACCTTTTGGAGATGTACCTGTTACACTTTGGGCTAATAGTGCAATTAGAAAAGTTTACGAAACTGGATTTTTGGTTGGCTACCCTGATCAGACTTTTCGCCCTAATGATAGTATTTCCAGGGGTGATGTTTTAGTTGCGATGGTTAATGGTTTGGGAATTGCTAGTCAAGTCCAAGCTGATTTAGTTAGTAGTTTAGGACAAATCTATCAAGATGCGGCTACAATTCCTAATTATGCTATCAATCAGGTGGCGATCGCCTCTCGTGTTGGTTGGGTGGCTAGTTATCCAAATATTAAATTACTCAACCCCAGAATGGCTGCTACTCGTGCTGAGGTGGCTGTGATGGTATATCAAGCTTTGGTATATCTGGGAAGGGCGGAAAAAATTGCTTCTGAATATATAGTAGTACCACCATCGTCTGGAAACCAACCCAGGACTTTAAGGGTAAGTCATAACCGGGAGTTTCGGGGTGCTTGGATCACAACTGTGTGGAATAGTGATTGGCCTTCCAAACCAGGGTTGAGTGTGGAACAACAGAAAACGGAATTACTGCAAATTATTCAACAATTACAATCTTTAAATTTTAACGCCCTAATTTTACAGGTGCGGCCAGAAGGGGATGCTTTATATGCTTCTAGTTTAGAACCTTGGAGTGCTTGGATTACGGGAACTCAGGGAAAAGCACCAGAACCATTTTATGATCCTTTGGAATTTGCGATCGCTGAATGTCATAAACGTAATATTGAAGTTCATGCTTGGTTCAATCCTTACCGCGCTAAAGCAACTACTAAAAGCGGGTTTAATGTCGGTCCCCATATAGCTATAACTAATCCAGAAGTTGTTTATCAATGGGGTAATCAATTATGGATGGATCCTGGCTCAAAAATTGTTCAAGATCGAGCTTACAATGTGATTATAGATGTTGTCAATCGCTACGATATAGATGGCATTCATCTTGATGATTATTTTTATCCCTATCCTATATCTGGTCAATCATTTCCTGATCAAAAAACTTATGGAGTTTATCAAGCTAATGGAGGTAAACTCAGGTTAGAAGATTGGCGAAGGGAAAACGTTAATCAAATGGTGTTGCGTTTATCAGAAGGAATTAAAAAAACTAAATCTCATGTTAAATTTGGGATTAGTCCTTTTGGTATTTATCGCCCTGGACAACCACCGGGTATTGTTGGTTTAGATGCCTATAATGCCCTTTATGCTGACTCTAGAAAATGGTTGCAAGAAGGTTGGATAGATTATTTAGCACCGCAACTTTATTGGCGGACTGATCAAACACAACAAAGTTATGAAGTGTTGTTGAACTGGTGGACTCAAGTCAATACTAAACAGCGACATATTTACGCTGGTAACAATATTTCCAAACTAGATGGGAAAGCTTGGAAAAATTCGGAAATTGAAAAACAAATTCTCATTTCTCGGAACTTAGCTAAAAATTTGTCCTTGGGAAATATATTTTTTAGTATGAATTCTATCAAAGAAAATGTCCAAGGTATTGCTGATCAATTTAAACAGGTTTATTATTCTCGTCCGGCCATAATTCCTACTATGTCATGGCAAAGTCAAAATCCTCCTTCTCCTCCCAAAGAAATTAAATTTGAAAATGGTAGATTAAATTGGCAAAGAGGTGATGATAAACCTGTGCGTTCTTGGACTCTTTACCGTCAAAGTGGCGATAATTGGATCATTCAACGCATTTTGTCTGCTGGTACTACTTTTGCTACCGTACCACCAGGTACTTATGCGGTGTGTGCGGTGGATAGGTTGGGTAATGAGAGTGTGGGTGTAGTAATTACTGTAACGTAATCTGAGGAAGGCAGATGATTATGGCGATCGCACTTTGGCTATTTTGAGAAAACTAACAAAAATTAAATAAGGTAGGTTGGGTTGACGTTAGGAAACCCAACATTTACTTACTTTTGTTGGGTTGCGCTGTCGTTTATATTGGGATAGGTTGACGTTAGGAAACCCAACATTTACTTACTTTCGTTGGGTTGCGCTTTCGCTTAACCCAACCTACAAACTACAAAATAACAAAAATTAAATGAAACAAAGACTAGACACACTATTAGTAGATTTGGGTTTATGTCCTTCCCGTCAACAAGCACAAAGATTAATTCAAGCCGGCGAAGTCATGGTAAACCAAACAATAATTGATAAACCCGGAACAGAAGTAGATAAAAACGCAGAAATTCAAATTAAAGAACGTCCTCCTTTTGTTTCCCGTGGGGGTGAAAAACTGGCTAAAGCATTGAAATTTTTTGGTATTTCCGCAAATCAAAGAATCTGCTTAGATGGGGGAATATCTACCGGCGGTTTTACCGATTGTTTATTACAAAATTGTGCATCAAAAGTTTATGGAATTGATGTAGGTTATGGACAAGTTGACTGGAAAATCAGAAGTGATGAAAGAGTAATTTTAAAAGAACGTACCAATTTACGAGAACTACAACCAGAAAAATTATATCCTGAAGGGGCAATATTTCCAGATTTAGCTGTTGTAGATGTTTCCTTTATTTCTTTAACCAAAGTTTTACCAGCAATTTGGCGTTTAACCCAAGCACCAAGGGAAGCAGTTTTATTAGTTAAACCACAGTTTGAAGTGGGTAAAAATCGTGTGGGTAAAAAAGGTGTAGTCAGAGATCCAAAAGATCATGCAGATGCGATTTTTCAAGTTTTGCAAACAGCGTTAGAATTAAAATGGAAATATCGGGGTTTAACTTTTTCTCCCATTACTGGACCTGCGGGAAATATTGAATATCTTTTATGGTTAGGGATGGAAAGTGAAACCCAACCACCAGACTTAACAAGCATCCAAGAAATGACTAAAAACGCTGTACAGGAGTTGACAAAAAATGAGCAATAATCATCAATTAAGTTTAAAAACCTTGTATGAACAAGATTATCAATTGTGGTTAGATGGAACAATTGAAAATTTAAAACATCGTAATTTTGATAACTTAGATATTGATTTATTAATAGAAGAAATAGAAGAAATGGGTGGCAGTTTAAAAGATGCTTTAGAAAATAATCTCATTGTCATTTTAGCCCATCTCTTAAAATGGAAATATCAACCAGAAAAACGTTCAGGAAGTTGGAAAGCTAGTATCAAAGAACATCGTCGGCGAGTGAATAAATCTATACAAAAACATCCCAGCTTAAAAATTTATTATGAAAGTATTTTTTCAGAAAGTTACTCTCCTGCCGTAGATTGGGCAATAGAAGAAACAGGATTATCACCTGATATTTTCCCAGGAAAATGTCCTTTTACTCCTGAACAGGTGTTAGATAGTGAGTTTTTACCTAGTCCATAATTATGCTCGTAGTTGCGCTTTAGTGCAAATCCTCTAACAACATCCCCAAAAAACCATCATTGAACAACCATAGAGTTAAAATAGAGAAATTGTGAAAAGATAGAAAATCAAATGTTTTGGGCTGATAAAATCGCTGCTGATACACAAGGCTACCAGGTAGTTAATGATTCTAAAACTCCTTCAGGACGGGTCCACGTCGGATCATTGCGGGGTGTGGTTATCCATGATGTTATTTACCGTGCCTTGAAACACGCAGGTAAGCCCGTAAAATTCATGTACGGTGTGGATGACTACGACGCATTGGATACCGTTCCCAAATATTTAGACAAGGAAAAATTTAAACCATATTTGGGTTTCCCCCTGTGTAACGTACCTTCACCTGGTGAGGGTGCGAGTGATTATGCTAAATATTTCATTGGCGAATTTTTTGAAATTTTTGAGTATTTAGGAATTAAACCAGAAACTTATTTTTTACGTGATTTATATCGTTCTGGTCAACTTAATTCCCACATTGATACTTTCTTAAAAAATGCTCATCTTGTGAGAGAAGCATATAAAGAAGTAAGTAAAGGCGATCGCCCTGATAACTGGTATCCTTTTCAAGTTATTTGTGAAAATTGCGGTAAAATTGCCACAACTGTAACCACAGATTATAACGGTTCAGAAGTTTTTTATACTTGTAAACCAGATGCAACTGACTATACAAAAGGTTGTGGTCATTCTGGTTGGGTTTCTCCTGTTAATGGTAATGGGAAGTTACCTTGGAAGGTGGAATGGGTTGCAAAATGGGATGTGTTGGGTGTAACTATTGAAATGGCGGGAAAGGATCACTCGCAAAAAGGTGGTTCTAGGGATGTTGCTAATGCGATTTCTCGCAAAGTTTTACAAAAACAACCGCCTTTTCATTCACCCTATGAATTTATTCTTGTCAATGGTACAAAAATGAGTTCATCTAAAGGTGTAGGTTCGAGTGCGCGGGAAATTGCTGATTTATTACCACCTGAGTTATTACGCTTTTTAATGTTAAGAACTCAGCCGAGAACGGTAATTAATTTCGCTCCCAATTATGAAACCATCACCCGATTATTTAGAGATTACGATACTTTAATTAGTAAGTATCAAGATAATTCTGAATTAACTGAAGAATTAATGTCTTTATTTTATGCCCAGTTGGGTGATGAGGTTAAACCATTTCAACCTTTTGATTACAGTACGTTAATTTCCCTGTTGCAAGTTCCGCGTTTAAATATTCAGGATGAGGTTGTACAAAGAACTGCAAATCCTTTAACTGAGTATGATCAATTTATTGTAGATCAAAGAATTGCTTCTGCTCAAAAGTGGTTGCAAGACTACGCAGATGAGGAAGAAAAGCTAGTTCTATATTTAGAACAAGTTCCCGAAAAAGCTAATACTTTAACCGCAGAACAGGTGAGTTATGTACAGAAGTTAGCGGAGAATTTGCAGAATGCTGCTAACTGGGAAGCGGAAGAATTGCAAACTGTGATTTTCTCAACAACTAAGGAATTACAAATTCCTCCAGCAAATGCTTTTAAAGCTTTGTATTTGGCGTTTTTAAATAAAGAACGTGGTCCAAAAGCTGGTGGTTTGTTCTCTTATTTAGAGAAGTCTTTTGTGATTTCTAGGTTGCAAGAAGTTGTAGCTTTGAATCAGTCCAAAGCTGAAGTTTAATAACTTGTTCCCTGTCTCTGACAGGGAATACAGTTTTTGAGTCTCCGACTCATATTAATACTAGCAGAAGGCAGAGCCTTCTTGATTGCATTCCCAGTTAGAAACTGGGAACGAGGGGAAATAACTTTTTCAGCAAACCCTATTTATTCAGGTTTCATAATTTTGATAGTAGGTCTTCATGTTCAAAATCCTTCTGCATAGCTTTATTATCTTGATCTTGATCGCGGTGTTTAAACTCCTCTAACAAAGTAAAAAACCTGTTAAAAGCGTCTTTTTCATCACGGGTAAATAATAAAATAATATTCGCCCAAGAATTAGAAGTTCTCACATTAAAATGTTGCTGTATCCAAGGCTGAAAATTTTCGTAGAAATCTGCTTCTTCCTGATTTAATTCTAATCCTAACTCATTCCTTGCAAATTTATATCCTACTAGAAAATGACATAAAATAGTAATAGAAGAATTACCAATATACATTCCTGGCCTGTGTTTTATTTTTTGTAAAACTTCATATATTCCTCCCATATTAACCTCCTTGCTGTGGTGGTGCTGGTTTTACTATAGCAAATCTATTTCAGTGATAATAAACTCACGGCTAAGACAATCAAAATCATTTACCGAATCCTCTCTAGTCATTCCTTCAACTGAGAGATTATCAAAAACTTTACCGAAAACCTCCACTCCATAATGAGTACCATTTTGTGTAATTGAATTGGTGATATCCTGTCTTTCTAAACGATTACTCAAAATATATTCATCTGTTCTGTTTTTTGTTTTTAATTTGAGAATTTTAGCTTGAATATTGTTCTTTTGTAACCATTGGTATATAGCCCTAGCACAATCATCACATTGATAAAGATCAAAATTTTGAATGATTTTTCCAATTTCTCGAAAAATATCCTCATCAGATGATTGACTCACCCACACCTCCAGGCTACCGCTAATTTATCAACCTTTATATTTTCTTGTATATTTTCTTGTTCCCTATCTTTGACAGGGAATACAGTTTATGGTAAAAATTCCATATCCAGAATTTGAGTTACAGTGTAAGGTAAATCTGCTGGAAAGGTATTTTGAGAAATTCCTGTTTCGTTACTTGCTAGTTTTTTGCCTCTGCGGTAGCACTCAGCTAAGATTTCTTCTAAATAAGGATTAAGACTAGGACTATCTTGTAATAAATCTTCAATACGGTTACGTTGTTCTGTAATTGTATTTTGCCAAGATCCACTTCGCAAATTAGGCTGATATTGCCATTTTAGCAAATGCTGTAACAATACCTCCAATCTGCTTTTCAACTTTCGTTTATCCGACTTTCCCAAACTTTCAATCTCCTCAACAACCGCTTCCCAATCTACCCTATCCCATTTTTCAGCGCGGATTAATTCAGCCGTTTGTTGTGTCCATGCTAAAAAATCAGTATCATACAATCGGATTGCTGTCTTGGGAATAGAAACCATGATGTTTTTCTCCTAGTCTCTTTTTATGGGGAGCATCCCAAATGTGTAAATTTATTTTGATCTAACGGAAAAACTCTCCAAGGTCTTGATATGATTGAACCGCAAAGGACGCAAAGGACACTAAGGTAAGAGAGTTTAAAAGATTTTTTAGTGTTGCTGTGGTTATTTTTTCAAAATTGGGATGCTCCCTTTTTATGTTAGCAGAAGGCAGAGCCTTCTTGATTACATTCTCAGTTAGAAACTGGGAACGAGGATAACGAGAATAAATTCAAATACCCTGACGAAATTTTCTAATTGCTTCTAAGGGTGAAGATAACAAAATACAACGACTTAATAAAGATAAATCTAACTCTGGTAACAACACACTATTACTAACTTTCTCATATTCTTGTTCTTGTAAACAATAAACCTCAAGTGTGCCATCTTCCCAAAACCAAACTTCAGGAATTTGCATTAATTTGTATTTCTGTAATTTAATAGGACTACCGCTAGTAATAACTACCTCTATACACAAATCTGGTCTATCTTTATCTGTGCCTAAACAATAGGATAAGTCGGCTTGATAATCAACTATACCAGGAATAACTTGATTAAAACTGCCACTAGGAAAAAATTCAATTTCTTTGTCTAAAAAATACTGTCCTAGCAACAAACCTATTAAAGATGTTATAAATTCATGTGCTTTACCTATACCCACAATTTCTAAAACTCCCTCACAATAAAATAAACGCACCCCTGGCACATTTTCAAAGCTGTTTTGAATTGCTTGAAATCTTTCCCAACTAACTCCCCGACGGTAGAAACGTTGTTCTTCTTCTGGTAAACCAATGGAATTTTCTAAGGCTTGAGTCATAATTTTTTTCACTCTCCCTAGTGACAATTTTAATTATACCAAATTTAGATCCCCCTAACCCCCCTTTTTAAGGGGGGCTAATATGGCTAATATTTATTGATATTATGTTAAAACCAAATTATCCCGATGAATGACGGTTTCTGCACCTGCATAACCTAAAATTCCTTCGATATCTCGTGAATGACAACCACGAATTTTTTGTAATTCTTCGCTGCTATAATTCACCAAACCTCTAGCAATTTCATTACCATGAATATCACATATTTGCACTGCTTCTTGGTGATCAAATTCCCCTTCTACGGTTTTAATTCCTGCTGCTAATAATGATTTTCCTGCTTGCAAAATAGCGGCAATTGCCCCATCATCTAAATATAATTTTCCAGATGGAACTAAACCATAAGCTATCCAGCGTTTTCTCGCTGATGTTGGTTCTGGTTGGGGTGCAAAATGCGTTCCTATGGGTTCTCCGTTGATGATTTTTTCAATGTTGTGGGGAAAACGTCCTTGAGTGATGACAGTTCTTACTCCCGCAGCGATCGCAATTCTGGCTGCTGATATTTTTGTTACCATTCCCCCAGTCCCCCACTGTGAACCCTGTCCCCCGGTTTGAATCTGTAATTCTCCTAATTCCTTCATATTACTAATTAAAGAAATGGGTTTAGCGTCGGGTACTGTACGGGGATCTGCTGAATATAATCTATCAACGTCTGTCAGTAAAAATAACCAATCTGCCTCAACTAAGCTGGCCACTAAGGCGGAAAGGGTATCATTATCACCAAATTTCAATTCTTCTATGGCTACGGTATCATTTTCATTGACTATGGGAATTACTCCCAGTCCTAGCAATTCCTGAAAAGTATTATAAACGTTAAGATAGCGGCTACGTTGCACTAAGTCTGATCTCGTTAATAATACTTGGGCTATGGGTTGTTGTAATGTAGTAAATAAATCATCATATATACGCATTAAACGACCTTGGCCAACTGCTGCTACTGCTTGTTTGAGGGCGATCGCTTTGGGACGTTCTGTTAAACCCAGTCGCGCACAACCCACACCCACAGCACCGGAGGAAACTAAAATCACATTATGCCCCTGTTGTCTTAAATTGCAAAGGGTTTCTGTTAAGCTGGCAATGGTAGAAAGGGCTAATTGTCCCGTTTCTGCTTGGGTCAGGCTAGAAGTTCCGATTTTTACAACTATTGTTTTAGTCATTAGTCATTAGTTATTAGTTATTAGTCATTAGTTATTAGTCATTAGTTATTGGTCATTAGTCATGAGTTATTAGTTATTTTTCCCAATCACCAGTCACCAGTCCCCAATCACCAATCACCTATCAACACCTAAAAAATTGTACAGCGCCAATCCCTCTATCGTGAAGGCTGACGCTGTACGGGTTTAAAGTTATTTTTAATCGGCTAGGGTCTTTATTTGCTTGACCCCATGTTATTAATACCTATAATCTCCGATTTTTTGGAACATTAAGGATTTCTTTAGTATTTCTTTAGATTTACTTTTTTATTGATTTATCAATCTTTGTTAATTTTTGTGTATTTGGGAGAAATAGAAGCGCCAAGTATTTCTGATACCCAAACTTCAAAGTTGCGAATAGGATGAGAACGAAGCACAGTATCAGCATGAACAATAGGTTCAACTAAAATAGTAAACATTCCTAAACGATTACCTGCTATGACATCAGTAAATAAGCGATCGCCTACCATACCTACTTGATGTACAGGTAAATTCATTCCTTGTAATGCGGCTCTAATTTTACGACGTGAGGGTTTAGCCGCACCCAGGTAATAAGGAATATTCAGGGAACGAGCAATACTACCAATTCGGGATTCACTGAGATTATTACTCACTAACCAAAGAGCCGCATAATCACGCATTTGTTCTACCCATTGTTCTAGTTCTGGGGAAGCGGCGCTGGCAGTAATGGGTACTAGAGTATCATCAACATCCAAAACCAGCCCTTTGAGTCCATATTGTTGGATGATATCTGGCGTGAGTTGCAAAACTGAACCTTCTAAAATCAAGTCTGGTTGTAAAATATTGTTCCAAGTCTTCATAATTCGTAATTCATACATGAGGTGACAGGTGATTGGTGACTGGTGACTGGGGAAAAATATTTCCCTTCTGCCTTCTGCCTTCTGCCCCCTGCTTCTTCTGCCTCCTGAACTCCTGACTCCTGTAATAAAATTCCATTGCCAATCAAGATTAGACTAGCAATGGAAACATTAAATTTCAGTTATGAATTATTCAACCTGATCAAACAGATGTTCTTCTAAAAGCGGTTGAACTTTACGAAATTCTTCAGGAGAGAGTAATTCAGGCTTACCTGACTTGGTGATACGGGCAAAAAATAGCAGGGGATCAAGGGGGGTGTAAACTGCATACTCCTGGTCTTGATGATAGAAACTAGCCAGTAGCTGTAGTTGTTCCGGTTCTAAATCTGTTCCTTCATCTTCGATTTCTAAGGTGAAGATTTCTGATTCTTCTACTGGTGGTAATTCACCCACTACAGTCAAAGCATAAGCAGTATTTTTAATAGTCAGATTTTGCTCAGAGAGAACTGCTTGAGCGGTACTAAAAATCTCATCAATTAAATCGTCATCTTCTACCAAAATGGCTTCTTCTTCCTCACCATCACCTTGCCAAGCAAAAATTTCTATGGGTGAGTCAACAGGCAGAAGTAAAACATATTCTTGCCTATCTACCGAGAGAGAATGCTCAATATAACATTCGAGCGATCGCCCTTTTTCATCGGTCAAAGTGATAGCAGCAGCGTCAGCACGATCATTTTCTTCAGAAAATTCAGATGAATACATAGTCACATTATCTAAACTTATCAATACTCAAATCTATGAAATTCATTTAACTGTTTTATGACAGTCAATGTCAACCAAAAAGCTGAATATACAGTTGAGTAATAGTTTTCAGAATATCATGTTCCAAGGTATTAATCCTCAACAAATGCTACCGATCTGTTGGAGTTACTGCGTCTAGCATCTAGCCACTGTTGCAAAATTAAAGCTGCGGCTTTCCGGTCAATCAGGCTCTTATGACGTGATGGCGAGCGATTTTCTGCAATCAGCATTTGTTCAGCTTGAAAAGAAGTTAATCGCTCATCAACGTATTCAATAGGCAGATGCACAGCTTTAGCCAACCTCTTGGCAAATTTCTGGACGTGTCGAGCTTGAAAACCTAAAGATCCATCCATTGAATATGGTAGACCAACAACCAGAACTTGCACTTGGCGATCATGCAGGATTTGTTGTATTTGCTCCACATCATCTTGAAAGGATCGGCGCTCAATCGTAGTGATACCTGTGGCAATCAAACCAGTACCATCGCACCCTGCTAAACCGATGCGTTTGCTACCAACATCCAAACCCAAGGCGGATATAAAAGATTTTGATTGCTGCTCAAGTATCACTCTAATTGTTCTCCTGGTGTGCCTCTGATGATTCAGATTGGCGATATGTATCCATATTATGAAATTGTTGACTACCAAAAGCAACAGTTTCTGACTTATTTGCTACTGTTCGCTCTGAGGCAGGTTGTGGTTTAGGAACCCATGACATACCACCGGGTATGGGTTTACGTGCTGGTTGTAGTCCTTGCAGCACTTCTGGCCATTGTATGCCTTCCAAAGAAACGAATTTGGATTCGCGGATTTTATGCCAAACGGAACGCGACATAATTAGGGTATGTTCAATGCGTTTAGCACCAATTCTTTCTAAATATTCTTCCCGTTCTGGCTGATAATCAGAGGAAGCCAGTTGTAAACCTTGTTGGGGAAAATCTTGAGCAATGCGAGCTAATTGAGACAATAATTCTGGATACAACCAAGTATAGGCTGGGTGAACCGTCAAACTCGCTACATGAGGATTTTCGCCTTTCCGGTCAAGTTGTACCTGAAAATAGCCAATAGCTGCTTTGCGTTGGGGTTCAAACACATAACCGCTGACAACTTCTGTTTTTGTCACCCATTGCTTCACAGCATCTGCAAGAACACCGAATAAACTGGTTTTAAAATCATGGGTATGGCGGTCAAAAACCTGACGTACCAAAGGCGGCATGGATGCTGTATCTAGTTGATATAGTAATGGTGCATCAGCATTACTAACGGGTAAGAGGTTGGGTAAGTCAGGTTCTGCTTGTGCTAATTCTCGCAGTAACTCTGGGCTAATTTCCCAGTAGGTCATTTCTGCCAACCGCTGAAATCCATTTTGTCGATATAGTGCTAGAGCATCAACGTCATTGACATTAATTTCTAGCAGCCAGGTACGAGCTTCTAAAATTGATTCAAAGCAATGCCTAAGTAGTTGTGAACCTACCCCCAGTTTGTCAGCAGTACGGTCTAACATTACCCTGTCAATTCGCCAAGTGCTGCGGGTACGGTTAAATGGTGATACTTGAATCATTCCTAGCAGCATCCGTCCTTGCTCTGCGACAAATCCGCAGAAGCGGTACTGTAAAGGGTTGGGAAACCAACTCAAAAACTTGAGTAAGCCAAACCAGTGACGCAGCCATTGCATGGTAAAAAAGCTGCCCTTGGGAGAGAGGTCTGTATAGGAATCTTGTGTGAGACGTTCAATACCGTCTAGATCCCGATATTGAACAGGACGAATTACGAGGCTGAGATTTCGAGGAAGTAGTGAATTCATTTTGATTCAAGCCGCCATTTAGCCTTTACTAATTGCGATGGGTAAGCTACTGCTGCAATAATAATCTTAACGGCTTTTCACTCTTAAGTTATTGTTCCAAAAGAGTGATTTTATTAACTAAATACCGAAAAAAGAATAAAAAGCAGAAATTGTGATGACACCGTTGGCGTAGACACAATCATATCTGCTTCTATTGTATAAGTTTTTCTGAAAATTCTCTATAATGCTCAGGTTTTATAAACCTTGTCTAGAGGCCAGCTTTTCAAAGTAAGCTTGAGTTTGATGAAGTAGCTGCTGGCGACTATCTTCTTGTGTGTGTTTTAGTGTTGGAACCAAGTTGCGAGCTTGGAGTGTCATGTGCAACTGTAGATGCGCCACATATTCACTGATATCTTGGTTTTCTACAACTGCGCCCGTTAATACATTTGATTCCATTGCCACTGTGTTCTCCTTTATCAATGTTGTGCGGTTGTATGACTTGATCACATGATCAAAATATCATACTTGTTTGACTTAGCTTATTGATTTGCAACGAACTGTAATAGTTAGGTATTGGGGACTGGGGACAGAAGGAAGTTTACCAATTACCAATTACCAATTACCATTTCTCTACCCAATAGATAATTTCTGAGGCTGAACTATCAATAGCGACTCCATAGCTATGACCATGATTCCATTTAAACCCTGGTTTACCTTGGTCTTGTGCTTTGAATACCAAGATTTGATATGTACTCGGAAAGGCTAAATTATCAGATTTACCAGTATAAAAAAATGTTGTGGGTACACCTTTAGCTTGTTTGATATGGTCGTTTGTATCACCCCCCCAATATTTATGCCCTGCAATTTTACTGTAGTGTGAAAGTGATTTTTTAATTTGTTCAGGAGGTCGTTTTAAACGGATTTGAAAAAAGTTACTTCCTTGCTTCCAGCCTGGAGAGTAAGCCAGGGAGATGAAGTGATCACTAGGAGTAATCTCTATGGGGAAATGTTTGATTTGGTTAAGATCAGACCACTTGTGATTGCGAATTTCTGAATAGCGTGATATATCAGTAATTATCTGTGCTGTTGCCGTATTGTTTACAGTTTGTGTGAAGAGAAAACTGCCTGCAATTACACTGGAACTACCCATAGATAATAAACCTATTGTAGCGATTTTGACTAATAAAGATTGCTGCATTTAGTTGAGTAAATCTAGTTGGTAGATTAATATCCCAACTCATCAAACAACCGTCATGATAATTTTTAATCTATCACCGGAAATATTAATTGTCAGAAGTCAGAAGTCAGAAGTCAGAAGTCAGAAGTTAAGAGTCATATAGGACTGCTATTTGATTTGTGATAGCTGGCGTGGTGTAGCCATACAAATTAAATGAAAGGATTTTGGATTTTGGATTGTATTTAATCAACTCCAATCTAAAATCTAAAATCTTGTCCCAGTCAACAGTCACCAGTTACCAGTCAAGGGTTTCTTTTAGAAAGAACCAAAAATCATTCCTGCTAAAATCAAAAATCCAATCCAGACATTTTGACGGAACATTTCTCCATAAGCAGGGTTAGGTAGTTCGGGGTTTCTCAAGCGGATAAATTGCCAAACCCAACCACCAGATGCAATGATTAAACTAATCCAGAAACATCCATTCAGGTTAACTAACAAACCCTCTCCAGCTAGGAGAATGATCGTACCAGCGAAGAAAATACCAATAGCTGTGGGGGCATATTTACCAAAAAAGAGGGCGCTGGAATTAACACCAATGCGCTGATCATCTTGGCGATCGCTCATGGCATAAATGGTATCAAATCCCAATGTCCAAAGTACAGTTGCACCCCAAAGTAACCAAGTCGGTGCGGTAATGTTTTGTGTAACTGCACTCCAACTAATCAAAACGGCAAAACCCCAAGCGATAGAAAGCACTAACTGCGGTACAGGAAATACTCGTTTTGCACCAGGATAAAGTAAAATTACAGGTACTGCTGCTACAGACAACCAGAAGCTTAAAGGGTTAAGATAGAAAGCGAGAACTGCGGCACAAGCCAGGGCAACTATCCCTACAGCTATACCCACTTTGATGGATAGGGCGCGGGAAGCCAAAGGGCGATCGCGTGTTCTCTCGACTTGCGGATCTATATCTCGATCCCATAAATCATTAACTACACAACCTGCGGCGCTGGTGGCCAGAGTACCTAATATAATTACTCCTACTAGGGGTAAAGGTGGTTTACCAGCAGCTGCCAAAAACACAGCCCATAGTGCAGGAATCATCAAAATTAACCTACCTTCTGGTTTATGCCACCGTAACAGCCGAATAATAACTAGCCATAATGGTTCTTGGTTGCTTTCTGGTGTTGTTAGCATATTCGCTTAATTCACATATCTTCACATCTATAGAATATCGTTATTTGATAACTGTAAATACAGGGAGCATCCAAATTTGGGAAAAATACAGCACTGATGTCAAAACATGATTTAATTCTCTTTACTTTTACTTTATTCTCTAGGACTTACGCACAAGTCACAGAAGAATGAAGCACAAAGGAACGAAGGACACGAAGGAAAGAGGCTTGGAGAGATATTTTGCGTCAGTCCTGTTCTCTTTACTTTGCGTCTGTGCGATTTATTTTTTGATAATCTTGACACATCAACGAATGTTCCAGCTTGGGATACAAATTCATTACTTTAATTGTGTGTAATTTCACCAAACAATTAACCTGAAAACTCTATATATTTACAATACAGTAGATATAGTGATCCGATTTGATTCATGAATTTTTCCTAGAGGCAGGGAACACTTCGACAAGCTCAGTGCATCGCAGGGAACAGGGAACAGGGAACGGGAAAGAAGGCTGTCAGTATTTATGGTGAGCGAAGCCGAACCATTTACGGAGTTCTGTTCAAAAATCAAATATTAGTCCTATAGCAGATCAATCAGGTACAGAATCTAATTTGAAACCTAGACTGAAACCTAGACAGAAACAGAGTTTTACTCCTGACTCCTGCTGTATTGTCAGTAATAAGTATTTAGTGCGGATTAAATCGGCACACCAGCTTTGACCATCCATTGTTAAGAGAGAGAAACTTAAATGGTGAATGTAGTTTCTGCGAACTGGGAGAATATGGCAACTCCACCAGTCAAGCAAAACCGGATGATTGCGGCCATTGATATCGGCACTAATTCTTTGCACATGGTAATAGTCAGGATTGAACCAACACTACCAGCTTTTACAATGATTGCCAAAGAAAAAGAAACGGTGAGATTAGGCGATCGCAATTTAGAAACAGGAGAATTAAAACCAGAAGTGATCAAAAAAGCGATCGCTTGTTTAGGACGTTTCCAAGCACTAGCCAAAAGTCTCGAAGCAGAAAGCATTATTGCAGTCGCTACTAGCGCCGTCCGTGAAGCACCTAATGGTAGAGAATTTTTACACCAAGTAGAAACCGAATTAGGTTTAAGTGTAGACTTAATTTCTGGTCAGGAAGAAGCGCGACGCATTTATTTAGGTGTGCTTTCTGGCATGGAATTTAATCACCAACCGCACATCATTGTTGATATTGGTGGTGGTTCAACAGAACTAATTTTAGGCGACTCCCAAGAACCCCGCAGTCTCACCAGTACAAAAGTTGGTGCAGTGCGACTCACTGGGGAGTTTATCACCACTGATCCCATCAGTGATACAGAGTTTCAATATCTGCAAGCCTACGCACGAGGTATGTTAGAACGTTCTGTAGAAGACGTACTTTCTAAACTCCAACCTGGTGAAATTCCCAAGTTAGTAGGAACATCTGGCACAATTGAAACTATAGCCATGATTAATGCTAGGGAAAAGATGGGTGTAATACCTTCTACCCTCAATGGTTATCAATTTAACCTTCAAGATTTGCGGACTTGGGTAACACGCTTGCGACGCATGAATGGTGTAGAACGGGCAGCCATTTCAGGAATGCCGGAAAGACGGTCAGAAGTGATACTTGCTGGGGCAGTGATATTACAGGAAGCAATGACCCTGTTGGGTGTAGACTCAGTGACACTGTGTGAACGTTCCCTGCGGGAAGGTGTGATAGTAGATTGGATGCTGACACATGGTTTAATAGCAGATAAATTGCGCTATCAAGGTTCAGTTCGAGAACGCAATGTTCTGAAAATTGCCAAAAAATACCAAGTTAACCTAGAACATAGCGATCGCGTAGCTAAATTCGCATTAAGTTTATTTGATCAAACTCAGGGAAAATTACATCCTTGGGGTAAAGACGAAAGACAATTACTGTGGGCTGCTGCAATTTTACACAATTGTGGTCACTACATCAGCCATTCCGCACACCACAAACATTCATACTACCTAATTAGAAATGGTGAATTACTTGGTTATAACGAAACCGATATCGAAATCATTGCTAATTTAGCTCGTTATCACCGCAAATCACCACCCAAGAAAAAGCACGAAAATTACCGGAATTTATTGCATAAAGAACATAAACAAATGATATGTCAACTGAGTGCAATTTTAAGATTAGCAGTAGCTTTAGATAGAAGACAAATCGGCGCAGTATCTCATGTTAATTGTGAATATTTGCCTCATGCAAATGAATTGAAAATGTTAATATTTCCCTCTGAATTAGGTGATGATTGTGCTTTGGAATTGTGGAGTTTAGATTACAAAAAAGGAGTTTTTGAACAAGAATTTGGTGTGAAATTAGTAGCAAATTTAGTCAATACTGGTGTTAAGTTTTCTTAGTTGGTAGAGAACAGGCAGATGCTGAAAATTATGTATTAATTCTTGCCTTCTGCCTTGTGATTAATGTTCGTAACGGGGTCATCCTAAATGTCTAAGTTTATTTTTATATAACAACAAAAAATTATTCCCAGCTTTGATATGATGGAACCGCAAAGGACGCAAAGGACACAAAGGGAAGAGAGTTTAAGAGAGTTTTTGGAGTGGCCACGGTTATTTTTTATTTCATTAGGATGCTCCCGTTCCTAACCAATACTGTTCGGTTAAGGATTTTTGTAGGTTGGGTTAAGCGACAGCGCAACCCAACAAACCCTTATAAATGTTGGGTTTCGTTCCATTGCTTCGCAACGCTAACGCGAACAACCCAACCTACATGATTTCATGTTTTTGAGCTTAACCAAAAACTATTGCGTTCCTAACTAGCAACTTAGTTTATTAATTATGAATTTATGAATGATCAATTCTCTCGCATGAATGCGGTACAATCACCAATTATTCCTGATGAATGCTATTTTAGCCATAACTTCCCCAGGTGACGAAATTATATTAAACACTCCCTATTATTTCAATCATGAAATGGCAATTACAATGGCGGGTTGTCATCCAATTTTAGTAGCAACAGACGAAAATTATCAATTAATTCCTGAAAATATAGCCCAAGCTATTACACCCAAAACCCGCGCTATTGTCACAATTTCGCCGAATAATCCCACAGGTGTAATATATTCAGAAGCAGTATTAAAACAAATAAATCAAATTTGTCGAGAACGGGGTATTTATCATATTAGTGATGAAGCTTATGAATATTTTACCTATGAGGGAATAAAACATATTTCCCCTGGTGCATTTGCGGGAAGTAATGAATATACAATTTCCCTTTATAGCCTTTCCAAAGCTTATGGTTTTGCTAGTTGGCGTATTGGTTATATGGTAATTCCTCAACATTTATTAAATGCAGTCAAAAAAGTACAAGATACAATTTTAATTTGTCCTCCTGTCGTTTCCCAGTATGCAGCATTAGGGGCATTACAAGCAAAAGAAGATTATGTAAAAGATCATATTCAAACAATTGCCCAAACTCGGAAAATAGTAATTAATGCACTTAATGAATTACAAGGTTTATGTACCATCACACCTGCAAATGGGGCTTTCTACTTTTTCTTAAAAGTACATACTCAAATAGATGCTTTAGAATTAGTAAAAAGATTAATTCAAGAACATAAAGTAGCAGTCATCCCTGGTACAACCTTCGGGATAGAAGACGGTTGTTATTTGCGTGTTGCTTATGGTGCATTAAAACAAGAAACAGCAAAAGCAGGAATAGCAAGATTAGTTAAAGGATTACAAATTATTTTATCATAACCACATATGGATGAAGGGGACTGGGGACTGGGGACTGGTGACTGGTGACTGGTGACTGGTGACTGGGGACTGGGGACTGGTGACTGGTGACTGGTGACTGGGGACTGGGGACTGGGTAATCAATTTTATGTTTTTTAATCAACTATTCCCAATTACCAATTACCAATTACCAATTACCAATTACCAATTACCTAAATCAAACTCTACAAATTCTGGTAAACCTGGATAAATCATATTTTTATCTAATGCAGATAAAATTTGATTATTAGCATTAGTAGAATTTAAACAACGACAAACTAATTCAGCAACATCAGCACGGTGAATACTACCAACAATTCGGGGATCTGCGGTTAAAATACCATTACCTGTAGGTGGTTCTGATTTTAAACCACCGGGACGAATAATGGTATAGTTGAGTCCGCTATTTATCAGGTGTTGTTCTGCTTTTTCCTTTTCAATTAATACTGGCTTGAGTGCTTCTAAAGCTTGAGGAGGAAGCGCACCTACACTATCACCACAACCAATAGATGTTACTAAAATAAACTTTTGTACTTTAGCTTTGACTGCGGCATCAATTAAATTTTTATTACCAATAAAATCTGGTTTGACACCATCTGTAGGTAAACCACCAAGGGTACTAATTACAGCTTGGATAGGTTCATTGCCTAAAAGTGCTTTTTCTACATCATCCACTTTTAAAGCATCTCCGAATACTGGATGAACAGCAATAGCTTCTAATTCCTTAGCGGCTACTTCTGTTCTCAAGAGTGCTTTTACCTTCATATTGTGTGCTGTCAAATATTTGGCGATTTCTTGACCAACACCACGACTAGCTCCAGCGACAAAAATGTAAGATGTAGTTGACATAGTGATTTTCTTTTCTCAGATAGATGTTTTGGTTACACAAATAATTAATATATCCTGGTTTGCTCAATTTGGTAAATTCCTGCTATAAGATTGTATCAGCCAAGATTTTGATTTACTGACATAAACCTTCTTAGTGACTATAAATGTTGCTCTAGAAACAGTAAGATGTTTTCAGAGTTAGTTAGAATTTATGGAAATCATTTAAATTTGTTTTTATCTCATTTTCTGAAAATCTGCTGTAAATATCAGTTCCTATTTTTCAGATTGTTAAATTTGCTTAATCTTTATTTCACTAAAGGTTATAAAATTGGTTGAATTTCTTAGTATAACTTACATTAGGTATGCAATAGTGTGTCACTATCATGCAGATGGATTGGATTAGTTTACTCAAAGCGCAACAAACGGACTTCCTGCAAAGGGTGAAAAAACCCAAGACAATTGATCTATCTCTCTTGGAAGGTCAAGTCAAAGGTTGTCACAGTGAAATTATGGTATTTTGGGGCGATTCTTTGGCAAAAATTCTGGAATGTTCCCGTAAACAAGCGGAAATTCTGGCCAAAAATCCACCACCCATGCCTCCAGAATACCCTGAACCACCAGATTGGACAATTCCCTTTCCTAAATTTTTTCAAAGTCAAGCGGAAGATTTTCTTGTGCGTGAACAAATTGTAGATCGGGTAATCATAGAACGCTTGGGTAAATTAGTTAAAAAAGTGCCACAAGACACTTTAGAAAATATGGTTTTGGATGATGAGGGAAATTTGCGCGGTGAAAGTAAGTTTACTTATATTTTAAGTAATAATTCCCAAATCAGTGTACAAGTTCATGTAGCGGATGGAGAAAGTTTTAACGGCATTAAAAAAGATAAAATTCGTTGGACGGTAACACAGGAAGATGTGAAAAACCACCAAGTATTAATTTTCTTGTGTTTGTTTTATCCAGGACATACAAAGTTAGGATATCAAAAACAAACAGTGATCACTGGTTTTTTACCTACAAATCAAGTTCAATTTTCTGAACCAAAGTTGTATTTACATCCGAGTAGTTTATTGTATGCTGGTGGTTTAAATTGGTATTTGGAATTTATCAATGGCAATAAAAATGGCAATAAATATGATTCATCCATCACCGATCAGAAAATGATGGTGGAAGTGATTCAGACGTTGCCTTCAGAACATCCACAAAAGCATATTATTGGTGATTGGGAATGTTGGCAAACATTAAAAGGACACACGCGAGGAATTAACTGTTTAGCTTATGCTATTAAAGCTTTAACAGTGAAAGATTTGGGTGGTCATAATGTGAAAACTATCCCAATTTTAGCTAGTGGTAGTCGTGGTGAGACAAAGTTATGGGATTTATCTAAAGGTGAGTTAATTGAAACTTTAACAGAATATCCTTGGTCTGTTTCTGGTGTGGTAGATGAAGTTAATTCTTTAGCTTTTAGTACCGATGGACAAACTTTAGTTAGTGTAGGTGCTGATTCTACGATTAAAATTTGGCATACTGGGGCGTTAGATTTAATTGATATCCTGCATAAACATCAAGGTAGTGTGCGTTGTGTGGCGTTTACTCCTGATGGTAAAAGTTTAGCAACTGGTGGAGATGATAGAAAAATCTTGTTTTGGAATTTGCGCGATCGCCTAGTAGAAAATACTTTATGTTTAGATGATACCGCAGCCCATTCAATGGTATTAAGTCAAGATGGCAAAATTTTGGTGACAGGTAGTTATCGCAAAATCAAAGTTTGGCGTTTAACATCTTCATTTAATAATAGAAATCAGCAAGAAATTAAACCTGTACATATCTTAATAGGTCATTCTCACATTGTTAATTCTTTGGCTATGAGTGCTAATGGTAAATATTTAATTAGTGGTAGTCAAGATAAAACTGTGAGAGTTTGGAATTTAGTAACTGGGGAATTAATACACACTCTTAAAAGTCATCGAGAAGGGGTTTATGCAGTTACTTTGAGTCCTGATGAACAAATTATTGCTAGTGGTAGTGCTGATCAAACTATTAAATTATGGCATTTGGAAACCGGAGAATTATTAGGAACTTTTTCTGGTCATGCTGATACTGTCACAGCTTTAACTTTTACTGCATCGGGTGAAATGTTGGTTAGTGGAAGTTTAGATAAAACTATTAAAATTTGGCAACGGAGTGAAAATTAGGTAATTGGTAATTGGTAATTGGTGATTGGTGATTGGTAATTGGTGATTAGTGATTGGTGATTTTTGTCAAATTTATGTTATTAATGCAGAAGTGTTGAATGTTAAGAAATCTGTGATAAAAATAGCCCAAAATATATTAAAATTTGAGCAAGCTATATCAAAATATTGATTTGATCATGATTATAAATTCATTTCCCAAGATTGTCAAAGACA
>NZ_JACJUZ010000172.1:0-1079 GCF_014299995.1 Sphaerospermopsis sp. LEGE 00249
GTACAAGAGTCAGGAGGAAAGACAAATAACCCAATTACCAATTACCCATTACCAATTACCCATTACCCATTACCAATTACCAATTACCAATAACCAATTACCAATTACCAATTACCAATTACCAATCACCAATCACCAATTACCAATTACCAATTACCAATTATCAATTGTCAATTATCAATTATCAATTACCAAGACTAATACCATGACTATTGCTAGTTCTAACGGTTCTAATCGCTCACAATCTCCTCTGATTCCTGATTTAGCGCAAGCGATCAGTAGCAGACCTGACCGCAATACCCATAATGGTAAACAGGCAGATTTGCACCCACCCTCAGAGGAAAGCACGGAGCAAATGATGGAAGCCGTGCGGACAATGCTGATCGGTGTTGGAGAAGATCCAGAACGGGAAGGACTACTGAAAACACCAAAGCGCGTAGCTGAAGCTATGAAATTTCTCACCAGTGGTTATAACCAATCCTTAGAAGAACTGGTGAATGGGGCGATTTTTGATGAAGGCCATGAAGAAATGGTATTAGTGCGAGATATTAATTTCTTCAGTCTTTGTGAACATCATATGTTGCCATTTATGGGTAGAGCGCACGTTGCTTATATCCCGAATCAAAAAGTTGTCGGTTTAAGTAAATTGGCGCGAATTGTGGAAATGTATGCTCGTCGTTTACAAGTTCAAGAAAGACTAACTCGCCAAATTGCCGAAGCAGTGCAAACCATTCTTGAGCCAAAAGGTGTAGCTGTAGTGATGGAAGCTACCCATATGTGTATGGTGATGCGTGGTGTACAAAAACCTGGTTCTTGGACTGTTACCAGTTCTATGGTTGGTGTTTTCCAAGATGAGCAAAAAACCCGTGAAGAATTTTTGAATTTGATTCGTCATCAAGCTGCTTTCTTTTAGGAATTAGCACTTTTTAATTATTAGCAATATCGCTCATTCTCAAATTTTTTCATGGGGTGAGTGATATTTTTTTGGTGATTGGTGATGGGTGATTGGTAATTGGTAATTGGTAATTGGAAAAAATAAAATTGATTACCCAGTCACCAGTCCCCAGTCCCCAGTCCCC
>NZ_JACJUZ010000173.1:0-1062 GCF_014299995.1 Sphaerospermopsis sp. LEGE 00249
ATCGGCTGGTTCGGTGTATTAATGATCCCCACCCTGTTAGCAGCAACCACTTGCTTCATCATCGCATTTATCGCTGCTCCTCCCGTTGACATCGACGGCATCCGTGAACCCGTTGCAGGTTCATTAATCTACGGAAACAACATCATCTCTGGTGCAGTTGTTCCTTCCTCTAACGCTATCGGTTTACACTTCTACCCCATTTGGGAAGCAGCTTCCTTAGATGAGTGGTTGTATAACGGTGGTCCTTACCAATTGGTAATTTTCCACTTCTTGATCGGAGTAGCTTGCTACTTAGGTCGTGAATGGGAACTTTCTTACCGCTTAGGTATGCGTCCTTGGATCTGTGTAGCTTTCTCTGCACCTTTAGCAGCAGCAACCGCAGTATTCTTGATCTACCCCATCGGTCAAGGTTCATTCTCCGATGGTATGCCTTTAGGTATCTCCGGTACATTCAACTTCATGATCGTGTTCCAAGCAGAACACAACATCTTGATGCACCCCTTCCATATGTTAGGTGTAGCTGGTGTATTCGGTGGTAGCTTGTTCTCTGCAATGCACGGTTCTTTAGTAACATCTTCCTTGGTTCGTGAAACAACCGAAACCGAATCTCAAAACTACGGTTACAAATTCGGTCAAGAAGAAGAAACCTACAACATCGTAGCAGCACACGGTTACTTCGGTCGCTTGATTTTCCAATACGCTTCATTCAACAACAGCCGTTCCTTACACTTCTTCTTGGCTGCATGGCCAGTAGTTGGTATCTGGTTCACAGCGTTGGGTGTAAGCACAATGGCGTTTAACCTCAACGGTTTCAACTTCAACCAATCCATCATTGATTCTCAAGGTCGTGTAATCGGTACTTGGGCAGATGTAATCAACCGCGCAAACTTAGGTATGGAAGTAATGCACGAGCGTAACGCTCACAACTTCCCCTTAGACTTAGCTGCTGGTGAAGTTGCTCCTGTTGCTTTGACTGCTCCTGCAATCAACGGTTAATCTGAAACTGGGTTTAATAAGCTTAGTTAAATAAGAAAATACCCTCCAGAAATGGGGGGTATTTTT
>NZ_JACJUZ010000083.1:0-20951 GCF_014299995.1 Sphaerospermopsis sp. LEGE 00249
GGCAGGGGAAGATGAATAAACCAATGCCCAATGCCCAATGCCCCATGACTAATGGCCAAAAAACTTTTTCTTGGGATGAAAAGGAATATTGAGAGAGTTATGAAAATCTTCTTGAACTTTATGAGTTAAACGACGAGAGACTTGACGGACAATTTGATGCAGTAGGCGATCGCCTGTAGACTGAATCAAAGCATGGGGTAAACGGTGAATAAATCTGGGAAAATGCAGATCAACAATCAACTCTAACTGCCATTCTACCCTAGTCATCCCCGGCAAACTTTCTACTAATTCCAAAGACGCATTATAGTATACATCATAACCAGGGGCTTGGTAGTTAGGGATAGGAATTGTACGGATGTGGTATTTACGTTCCTGTGTTGCTAACAATTCCAAACCTATTTTTGGTTCTACCTCATAGCCAAAAGCACCAAAGCGCCCAATCACCAAAGCATAACCATTCTTACCCAAAGGTTCAACCCTCATAGGTTCAGCGCAACGCACAAACCATGAAGAATGGGAATTGAGATATTCAGCAACCTGTTCTTGAGAAGCATACATTTCCATGCAGTCTTGATGACGGCTATGGAATTTACTAGGACCTGCATGAGTGTCTTTGGCTGGTGTTTCATCTGAGGTTACGCTTGAACCCGCTGGTAAAACTGATTCAGTTATTTCCAAGGTTTGAAATTCCCAGTTGTTTGCTACCATAAATGCGTTTTCTGTATACTTAAAAAGTTTGTCTATACCAATGATTCCCAATCAGGGAGAGTTTGTTCACACAAAAATACAAATTTCATCAAAACATCAAAAAGTCTGTTATCACCTCCATAGAATCACTACAATTAAGAACGAAAACAGCACATATTAGTTTCTCAGGATAGCGTAAATCATGAAAGCATTTGTAGCAGGTGCAACAGGTGAAACCGGTCGCCGCATTGTACAAGAGTTAGTAGCCAGAAATATTCCCGTTCGTGCTTTGGTACGGGATCACCAAAAAGCTAAAGCTATCCTATCTCCTGAAGTTGAGTTAGTTGTGGGGGATGTGTTATCACCAGAAACCCTAACTGCTGCCATAGGTGATAGTACGGTAGTCCTGTGCGCTACTGGTGCAAGACCCAGTTTTGATCCTACAGGACCCTATCAAGTAGATTTTCAAGGTACAAAAAATTTAGTGAATGCGGCTAAATCCCAGCAAATTGAGCATTTTATCCTGGTTTCTTCTTTGTGTGTTTCCCAGTTTTTTCATCCGCTAAACTTGTTTTGGTTAATTTTAGCCTGGAAAAAACAAGCTGAGGAATACATACAGAAAAGTGGACTCACTTATACAATTGTCAGACCTGGAGGGCTGAAAAACGAAGATAACACCGATGGGATAGTTATGCAAGGCGCTGATACTTTATTTGATGGTAGCATCCCCCGGCAAAAAGTGGCTCAGGTTTGTGTCGAGTCTTTGTTTGAAAATGCTGCACATAATAAAATTGTCGAGATTGTCGCTAAACCTGAAGTTACCCCTAAAAGCTTCCAGGAATTATTTCAAGGAGTTCTGAATAGGTAATTAGTAATGGGTAGAAAATAATAATTGAATCGAATTATAACCCATGCCCAATGCCCCATGCCCCATGCCCCATGCCCAAAGCAAATGACTATTAAATTCAAAGGTGTAGAAAAATTAATTGGTCCGATTGCATCACTTCTGGCTTTTGTGTATCTTTTTCAATGGTACATTTTTGGCGATTTGCAATCAAAAATAGATCCCATATTTGAGCGAAAAAATCCGCCTTTGGTGATGAAAGACGGAGATCCTTACATCCGTGCTTTGATGCGGACGATTTCTTTTAGTGAGTCTAATACTCCACGTCCTTATTCTGTGTTATATGGTGGTAAACAGGTGAATGATTTGAGTCGTCATCCACAGATATGTGTAACCATTGTCAATGGTCCCAATCAAGGAAATTGTTCTACTGCTGCGGGTAGATATCAAATTATTAATACTACTTGGTATGACATTGCGCCCCGTTATCATCCTCATCCCCCAGGGTTGAGATTTTGGCATAGTTATAGTTTTGACGCTGAATATCAAGATGTAGTCGTTTATCGCTGGTTGAGTGATTCTCAAGTATGGGGAGTTGATATTTCTCAACTGCTGCGAGAAGGAAAATTAAATGATGTTTTACGGCGACTTTCTCCCACGTGGACAAGTTTAGGATATGGGATAGAAACTAATTCTAATACTCGTTTTTTGCCTCAAGTTTATCAAAAGGTTTTACAAGAAGAATTAGCACTGGCTAATAAACCAACAGTGAATAATCCTCAAGCATTACCAGCACCACCATCATCAAATTCTTTGCCAGATTCACAACAAATCAGATGATGTTAGATTTTAAAATTGTATTAAAATTGTATTAAGATTGTAGTTTAGTTTTCTAACAAAAATTTTCCCAGATGATCCACAAAATCCCGTGTATTTTCTAAGTGAATATTATGTCCAGCTTTGGGAATGACTTGCAGTTGAGTTACTAATGAATTTCTGTAATACATTGCTGTATTAATATGGACAAATTTTTCATCATATTCACCTACTAATAAAAGTAAAGGAATTTGATTTGCTTCTAGTTTCTCCCACAAAGAAGGTTGGTATCCATTACCCATAAATTGCAAAGATTTGGCAAGTGCTAAAGGATTATTTTCTAACCTACTTTCTATCATCTTTTGATATACTGGATGATTTTTGATATTACCAAAAATTGGCTGATTATACCAATTGTGTAAAAAAACCTGAAATTCCGATTTATCAATCATCCTAATTAATTTTCGGGTAATTTGATAATCACCTTTAATCCTGGATAATCTTTCTGCATCTGTTGGTAAACCAGGAGAAGCAGATTCTAATACAACTTTGATAAATCTTTCTGGAAAATGTAAAGTGAGATATAATCCTAATCTTCCTCCCATTGAATAACCAACTAAAAAACATTGTGCTATTTTTAATTCATCTAATAAGTTGATGATAGCTTGGGCAGTATTTTCTATTTTATAACATTCATCACCGCATAAAACTTTTGTTTTACCATGTCCTGGCAAATCCAGGGTAAGATAAGAAAAATCATCACCTAATAGTTGAATCGCTTCATCAAATTCATAAATATTTCCCATAAACCCGTGTAAAAACAGAATTACTGGTTTAAGAGAGTTTTTATTAAAGGAATAGTGAAAATGATAGTTTTTATTCAAAGGGGTTATTTGTGGAGTTTGCATTGATTTTAAGTATGTCATTTCCCAGAAAGTTTACCATGATGACAAACCTATTTAGGGGTTGCTGAGAAAGTCTTTCCGTGAGGGCATAGGAGTCAGGAGTCGTAGGGGCGAAGCATTCGGACGACAAATTATCAATTTTATAAAAAGGCTATTTTCCGAATGCTTCGCCCGTACAGGAGTCAGGAGGAGATTTGAAAATTTCTTTGCCATCTCTTGAAATCCCCAAAAATGCACACTTTTTCCGGTATACCCTTCAAAACCCTTGCACTAATTTCTGTGTTTATCAGCCTCTAACCTTTGATATATCAAGGTTTTAGGTTTATTCAGCAAACCCTATTTAACTCTAGGTAAAAGCTGATTACTGATTACTGATAGCTGAATACTTACCTAATTTTTCACAACTTCTCGCCTTCTAGGTATGTCATAAATCATAAAATCATGCGCCATGATAGTATTAGGAAAAATCGCACGGGCTTCCTTCAACAAATCTTTTAACTCAATGGCATTACCAGGAGTATAACGAGGACTAAAATGAGTCATAATTAATTGATTCACCCTGGACAAATAAGCTGTTTGTGCTGCCATTGTGCTGGTAGAATGTAATCTTTGAAAAGCCATATCTGCATCTTGATGGGCAAAGGTAGCTTCATGAATTAATACATCTGCATCTTGGGCTAATTTGACAGCACCATCACAATAAACAGTATCTGTACAATAGGCAAACTTGCGACCAATTTCCGTAGGTCCACATAATTCACTACCATTAATTACTCTTCCATCTTCCAAGGTAACGGTTTCACCGCGTTTGAGTTTTCCATAAATAGGACCAGAAGGAATTTGTAAAGCTTTAGCTTTTTCCACATCAAAGCGTCCAGTTCTGTCTTTTTCCTCTACACGATAACCAAAAGCTGTAATGCGGTGATGTAACAAACCACAGCTAACAATAAATTCATCATCTTCGTAAATTACCCCTGGTTGAACAGTATGTACTTTGATGGGGTAAGAAAAATGGGTGTGTGAGTAACGTGAGGCGCTTTGCAGATATTCATTTAACCCAGCAGGACCGTAGATATCAATTCTATCTACATTTCCAGCTAAACCACAACTGGCTAAAAGTCCCATCAAGCCAAAAATATGATCTCCGTGGAGATGGGTGATAAAAATTCGGGAGAGTTGGCTAATTTTCAGATCACTCCGCAAAATTTGATGCTGTGTACCTTCACCACAGTCAAACAACCATAGTTCTGCCCGTTGTGGTAATCTCAGTGCCACACTGGAAACATTACGTGATCTTGTAGGTACACCGGAACTTGTTCCTAAAAATGTTATCTGCACAGCGTTTTCTAGCCTTCCTCTAACTCAAAATGAGGATTTATTTATAATAACTCACAAGATAACCAGGCCAAGATAACTCACAAATAGTTCCTTGAGGATACATGGGAAGGCGTTGAAATTTACCTTTAATTTGTCGGGCTAAATTTTTAAACTGTTTTGTTCCCTGACCTTCCCTCTTAAATGAGTTAACAGATGAGTTAACGCCTAAACCGTCATCTACAATACTTAGTGTGTGCCAACCCATAGAAAAAGAACAAGTAACTTTGAGACAAGTTGCTCCTGTAGCATATTTACCCACATTACACAAAGCTTCTTCTAAAAATCGGCAAATTCCTCGTTTGTCTTCAATAGTTAAACTGTGTTCGTCTATAGGTTCAAAATTACGAATTTTTAATTTGATGGTTCTAAAGCAAGGAAAATCTCTTTCTAAGGTGTGACTATAAACTTGATAGAGAATTTCGTGCAGGGGTTCTTGTAAATTGATAATTATACTGTTTCCTAAGTAAAGGTTTGTTTTTTGATGTGTGAGGCTTTCCTGTTGCCAAAATTCATAAATTCCCCTTAATTCTTGGTTTAAATTTTCTAGGTCTTTTTCTAACTCCGGTAGCATTTTCTTAATTGATAAATCTTGTAATTTCACCAATCTTAAAACCCTATTAAGAGTTTGTAGTGGTCCGTTATGGATGGTTTCAAATGCAACTTCAATCATCGCTTTTCTAGCTTTAATTCCCGATTTAACGATTTGGCTATAGTGATATATACCTGTGATAGCTATAGCATTTAAAGCTAAGACTATAATTGCAGAAAATTTTGGAATTAAGCAACCCCAAGTTAATAGTACATAACTGGCACTGACTAAGTTAGAGATGACAATACTAATCACTATCATATTTGTGACTGGATATGTGTTTAACATCCACATATTTTGCCATCCTGATTTCATTTTCATCCAAAATTTAGACTGCATAAGCTTTCAATATTAATTGACAATTGACAATTGACAATTGAAAATTGACAGAATTGAAATGGTTATTTGTTAGTATTCAGCTATCAGTAATCAGTAATCATTAATCATTAATCATTAATCAATCAACCCTTCTGATCTCGCTTTATTTTCTGTTTGAATGCGGATATTTTTACCTTCCTCTGGGTAAACGTTTAAAGCATCTTGTAACTTACTCCAATAATGACGCACCATGCGTTCAGATACACACATTTCTTCAGCAATTGCTTTATCTTGTAATCCTTCTTGAAAAGCCAAATTTAGGACTTTTAACCATTCGGGTTTTACTTCTAATCCTGAGTAAATTCCTTTGATATCTTTTGTATGAGTTAATCCTTGTAATGCCCAATCTACTCTTGTTAACATTTCCTGGGTTGAAAGGCTTTTATCAGCAATAGTAAAACCTCCTTTGTGACTATCAATATCCAAACGAATACGTACCAATGTCCTTGCATGGGCGCTTTGGACAACAATATTTAAGTGAGGATATTTTTGCATCAAAATTTTCAATAGTTGAATACCGTTGTCAGGTCGCGCAGTCAGTCCTTTTTCTTCGGGAATTGAAAGATCCATAACTATCAAATCAGTCTGAAAACTGGTAAGTTGTTCAAGAGTATTATTGACATTAATTGCGGTTATAAATTCAGCACTAGGATAGTTTTTTTTGAGAATGTCAATTGTTCCACTTAAAACTGATTCATGATCATCAATTACCAAAATTTTCAGCAATTTATTTGCTGATAAAATTTGTTCCATCTTCAATACTGAATAATAATTAGCTTTTCCTAAATTGTATTTATGTTGGTTTAGTTGCTATGAGGGATGTCACCCTTACCCCGGAGAATTTTACTGAATTAATATAATTATTTTGGTGAAAATATTTGCTAGAACACCGAGGGCGAAGCATTCTGATAGAATATGAACTGGTTTCAGCGATAGGTTATTACCCGAATGCTTCGCCCCTACAAGGTAAAAACAAATAAAACCTACCAACAAAAATACCAAGCTATCCTATGATTGCTACTATTGTAAAAGCATTGCCCAGACATTAAAAATTCTAGGCTATCACTGAGATAATTTAATTCCGGTAGATAGGAGTAAGACGTTAGGTTAGATAGATCAGAATAGGTGATTCTGACAGTTAATTTTTTAGTATTTTCTTTGAGTTGTAAACTGATATAAATTGCAATAGGTGTGAAATTTTCTCGCAAAGTTATTCTTAATAATTCCTCTAAAGCTCGTAGAATTATGAGACTACCTTCTACAGACTCATGTTGCCAATATGCTGGCATATCAATATGGAAATAGATATGAGTATTAGATAAGACCCAAGGTTCTAACAAGCATTGGATTGAGAGTGGTAAACTCTCTTGAATATACACTGGACACAGGCGATCGCTCAACTGAACTAAAGAGTGATGAAAATTATCAATTTTTTTGGTGTGTTCATAGCAATTCTGAATTAATAAATTGGGATGATCTATTTTTAATACATCTAAACTGCGACGAATGGTGAAAGTTTCTTGTAACAAACTGTCCCGAATTTTTTCTGCTTCCCCAAACAGTTTTATGGATTGTCTATAAGACCACCACTGTAATGCTTCTTGAATGCTTTGTTCATAGGTCATAAACTTGATAATTGTTATGCCTTGAGTGTCAGTAATATCAGTAATAGATATTGATACCAATTCATAATTGAAAATTCAGAAATGCAGATTATATGTAGGGTTTTTGGTTGTAATCTGTTGCCTAATTTTAATGAATTGGTATGAGGAATTTGGATGAAATATTACAATTCATCCTCTGTCAGATGGTTTTTTAGTCATTGTTTTTTAGTCTGGTCTTAATTGTAACTATTTATAAGTCAGTAATTAGTCTTGCTTTTCTCAACATAAATTGTAATGCTGTTTCTTCTCTGGAAATAATGTCAGCTTTTACTTCCATTCCTGCTTGGATATGACATTGGCGAATAGTATTACCAAATTCAAGAGTTTCTGGTTGAATTGTTGCTTCAAAAAAACTCAAATTATTAGATGAGGCTATACCTTGATTTTTATTTTGGGTTGTAATGACATCTGGGGAAATGTTGTTGACCACACCGTTAAGTGTGCCATAATCAGGATATGGACAAGCATCTACACGCAATTGGACTTTTTGACCAACGGCAACTTTTTTAATTTCATTTTTAGGAATCATAGCTTTAATGACTAATGCAGCATAATCAGGAACAATTTCTGCAATAGATTCACTAGCACGCACTACTTGACCTGGGTTACGTAAATTTAGCTTGAGGATAATACCATTGCTAGTGGCAAAAATACTGCTTTTGCGAATCTGATTTTCCAGTTGTTCCAGTTCTTTTTGTGATTGATTAATTTGGGCTTGTAATTGCACGCGACGCTCAAGTAATGCTTGTTTCTCTTTATTTAAACTAGCAATATTAGCTTCACCTTTAGCAGTTTCTTGGGCAATACGTTCTTGTGCCATCATCACTGTTGCGGGAGTTGGATTTACTGCTGCTTTAGCTGATTGGAGTTTGATTTTAGCTATTTCAAATGACTTTTGTTCAGCTTGTAGTCTTAATTGTGTTTGTTGCACAACTAATTGTTTTTGTTCCAATTCTCGTCTCCCAATTGCGCCAATTTTTGATAATTGCTCATAGCGATCGCGGTCTAATTTCGCAAATTCTAAATCAGCTTGAGCTTTTTGTAAATCGGTTTTAGCCTTTTGCAAACTTGCCTCTGAAGCTAGAAATTCACTGTTAGTATTAACTTTTCGTTCTTGATATTCCCGTTGGTTGCGGGCTAAATCTACTTTTGCAGTAGCAATAACAGTTTCGATCACTTTTTTTTCTGCGGACATCTGATTATCTAAATTCTGAATTTGTGCATCTATTTGAATTAGTTGTAAACCACCTTGTTGAATATTACCTTGCAGTTGACTTTTTTTAATTAGTAATTGTTCATTATCCAAATTAGCAATTACATCTCCTATTTTCACAGGTTGATTTTCTTTGACTAAAATGGTTTTAACTGTTCCTTCCATTTGTGGTTGTACTAGACGAACTTCACCCGTAGGACGCACAGTACCAACTGTTTTGACTGTAACATTATATTTAATCCATGAAGAGAGAGCAATCCCACTAGCAACAGTGCTAATTAGAAATATTCCTGCTAAAGAAGTCCAACGACTAATAGGAGGAAGAAGCTCATCATTTTCTCCTGAAGAGATCAATTTTTGATTATGAGTGTAGAGCATAAGTACCTGATAATTTAATTATGTTGAATTAAGGATTATGTTGAATTAGGGATTATGTTGAATTAGGGAATTAAAAAATCTAAATGTTCGCCTGTTTTTACCTTTAAATCCTGCAAAGAACCATGTATTTTTAATCTTCCCTGATCTAGTAAAACAACCCAATCAGCACGATTAATTACCTTGGGACGATGACTAATTAAAATTGTTGTTTTACCCTGGCGATGTGCAAATAATTGATCTAAAACTTGCCCTTCACTGACAGGATCAAGTCCACCTGTAGATTCATCTAAAATTAAAATTGGTGGACTTGTGACAATAGCTCTAGCTATGGCTAATCTTTGACGTTGACCACCGGAAATATTTGCACCAAATTCACCTAAAATAGTTTGATATTTTTCCGGTAATTTACTGATAAATTCATCAGCACCGGCAATTTGGCAAGCTCTGACAATTTGCTCAAATGTCACGTAGGGCGCTCCTAAACGGAAGTTTTCCACAATAGAACGACTCCAAAAATGGGCATCTTGGGGAACAAGTACCACCTGTTGACGGAGACTGTCTAAAGAAAGGTCTTGGAGGTTATAAAGTCCAATGCGGATATTGCCTGACTGGAGAGGATATAAACCAGCAAGTAGTTTAGCAAGGGTACTTTTACCACATCCAGATTTACCAATTAAAGCCACAACTTTACCACCGGGAATGGTTAAGGAAAAATCTTCTAAAAGGTCAATTCTACCTGCATAATGAAAGTTGATATTTGTACAAATTATGTCAGCATCACCAGGAATATTTGCAAATGGTTTTCTGTCGTCATTTTCATTTTCTGGAGTAGCATCAATAACTTCTGTCAATCTTTGTACGGCTGTTTTGGCACGGGTAAATTCTTCAACAAAACTGATGACAGTAGCTATTAGACCTAGAAAATTACCATTCATTGAATTAAAGGCTAATAGCTGCCCAATACTTAGGTTTTCATCTGGGTTAATGACTAAATTACCGCCAAACCAGAGCAAAACTATACCGCCAATTGCAGAAATAAAGGTAGAAAATGTATTATTAATAATGCCAATTTGCATTGTGCGTAATGTCAAAGTGGCAAGCTTACTAAATCGAGATTGAAATTCTTCGGAAAATTGGGAACCAGCGGCGGTAGTTTTGAGAGTTAATGCACCTTTAAAACTTTCTACTAAAACACCTTGTACTTCGGCATCTTTAACTAATAGTTCACGGGTCTTTTGTTGTAATGTAGGCTGGAAGATTAATGGAGCTATGGTCATTAAAGCAGCAATACAGATAGCTACTAAAGTTAGTTTCCAGCTATAAAAAGCCATGAAACCAAAGGAAATTAAGGCGATAAAAAATTTGCTCGGTAGACTGACAACGACTTGAGTAACTAATTGATTAATTTGCTTAATATCTTGCAGACGACTAACGATTTCTCCACTACGACGAGCTTCATAGTAAGCAAGTGGTAAGCGTAATATTTGTCTGCCAAATTCTAGGACTAATCCTAATTGTAGACGTTGAGCAAAGTGAGCAATTAAATTAGACTGAACCCAAGAAAGACTACTAGAAATTAGGTTCATTACTACTACAGCGATCGCCATAGTAGTCAGTAGTTTAGTATCTCCACGCACTAAAACATCATCGGTGAGAATTTGTAATAGGAAAGGAGACGCTAAAGATAATAATCCTAAAAGCAAGTTGAGAGGTAAAGCTTGAGCTAAAATAGCGCGAAAATTCCACACGCGCTTGAAGAAACGCCAAAAACCACCAATTTGATCATCTTCTGCTTTGAAAAATTCTTCTGGATCGGGTTCTAATAACAGCATTAACCAATCTGTCCAACCCTCTACTAAATCTTTTTCAGATAGATAGCGGACACCTACTGCTGGATCAGATATGATAAATTTTCTGCCTTTTTTACCATAGAATACTACCCAATGATTACCTTGCCAATGAACAATTGCAGGTAAAGGTGCTTCATTTAATCTGTTTAAAAGTTCGGGAGAAGTTTTGACTGGTGAAGCATTGAAACCTAGTGTTTTTGCTCCCCGTTGTAGTCCTAATAAAGTTGTACCAAATTGTCCTGTGCCTACAGCTTCTCTGATGCGACTGAGAGTAAAACTCTTGCCATAATATTTGGCGATCGCTGCCAAGCAAGCTGCACCACAATCTTCTTGACTATGTTGGGAAACGTGAGTGTATTTCATAAAGAAAGACCCTGATTTCTATTGACATTACAACTAATTAATCACGATGCACATCTTGTTTAACAAAGAAAAATATTATGAATTATAAGTAGTTTTTTCGCCAATAAAAGTTATATAAATATCCTACCTAAATTAGTAATATAGTAATATATTTACAATTCAGGTAGGCAATAAACTCCTTGAGTTGATATAGAGAAATAGTTAATTGATTAACTACCTAAAATTCTGTTATTTGTTGAGTAGGGACAGGTAAGCCTAGAGTTCTTAATATCTCAGACCCACTAGGAGGATTGGTTTTATACAAAATCTCACCGTCTAAGCTTTCCATGATAAAACTGTAATCTGTGGGATTAAAACTTAACAGCCAATTTCCTCCACTAACAGCAGCAGATTCTTCAGGAGTCATAAGTGTAAAAATCCATTTTTTGTTAATCATTTTCATTGCTCCTTTTTGAAATAATTTGCGGACATCTTAATTCTTTGAGTAGTTATTGAATTAAACTCTGGGATAATATATTTCCCTACAGTTAACTAATTTATAGAAAAGATTACAGCTTTTCTGATTACAGCTATATAAGCAGAATGACATCAAAAAAACCAGGAAAACAATCTACTGATTGAAAAAGAATTAGTAAAAAAATTGAGTGAAGGTTCAGGATTAATAAGGATATTCCAGCCATAGTGTATTTCTTCATTAGTTAATATCACACCTCCTGGAGAAGCTGGGGTTTGAGCTAATAGCATATAAATCAGATAGCCAATTGCTCCCCCCCCGCTAACAGTAGAAGCTTCTTCATCGGTTATTTCTGTAAAAATTGGATTTTTGTTGGTTGTCTTCATTTGCTGATCGGAGCTTGTAGTCAAGATAGTATAGCAAGTTGGGTGAATAGTTCGTAATCTTTGATTACTCGCATGGTTCAATACTCCTTGATCTTGCTTAATTTTGATTGAAGTTAGGAAACGTGGATTAAACCAAATATAAAACTTCTGTTTGGTAGTTCCTTAGGCTGTAACTAACCCAACGAATCTCAGGAAGTTTTTGGTTATTAAATCCACGTTCCTAAAGGTTATAACCTTGCTCTGTCTATTTTCATTAGAGGACTAATAAACGCCGCTACTTTCAATGATAAAAGTTGCTTTTTTTGCCTCATTCAATGAAAATATACTGAACACAAAGAACCGTTAGATCACTACAAGAAACCTAAACCTGCGGGAGCAACAGCTTCACCTTCGCTGATGAGGATATTCCACCCAAATAGTATTTCTCCTGATGTAAGTGAAGTTCCTCCTGGTGAAGCAGGAGTTGATGCTAATTGCATATAGGTAAGATAAGCCTCAGCTTCAGGGGTAGGAGTAAAAATTTGACCGCCACTAGCAATAGAAGACTCGTCAGCAGCAACTTGAGTGAATAATTCGTTATTGTTGATTACTTGCATGGTTCAATACTCCTTGATCTTGATTGATTAGATTTGCTTTAAGCTAGAAGTTGATTGCTTTTTTGTAAGCCCCTCAACCGCTTGCTTGTTAATACAATATCGAGAACAAACCCTTGAAGTCATGCTCAATTTCTGCAAACTTAATTTCCAAATTTAGAAATCCATATTTCCGAAAAATACACGCGCCAATTACAATTAATCGTGCAAAAATAATCAACATAAAAATTCCCTATTCTCAACTTTATTAAATGCTTCACTACCCAGCCAACTCCTAAATACTCTATATATTTAACCAATTCCCGTATCTGAACAGTATATGTTTACTATTTAGCCCAAAAATGTACTGATAAATAAAAATTAATCATGCACAAATATCACAATACAAAAATATTATTTCTACCATCTCACAAGCAAAATCAGCTATTTCTGTAATCACCGAAGTATTGCCATCAACAAAGTATAAAACTTTTGCCAAAATGGCACAGATTTTTTATCAAAAATCAGCAGATGCGTGTTAAGGTTTTATTTCCTTACCCCATTTCTTCTTTTAGTGCCTCTGCCCATGTTAGATTATTTACACCCCCAGCACCTTGAAGAATTAGTCCAAAATAGCTGTATTGATTTACACTTAACCCGTCTAAATTTTATATCGCTCCAAGGTACGATCGCCTATCAGTACCTACTTATATCGGAACAAATACCACGCACCAATACTGGCATGGTAAAAAGTTCGTGGTTGCAGCGTTACAGCCATATTACAGCAGGTGGTTGGTGGTGTTCTGGAAGAGATCCACTGAATAATTGGCATAAGATGGAATGGGGATGTTTTAAACCATCCCAACCCCGACAAAACAAAAAAGGCAAGTCTATTAAATATGAACATCCTCCCAGCACACCAACACGGGTATTTTGTTTGCGGGTGACATTGAAAATTTGGCAGCAAGTTGCCCAGCGTTACAATATGGATATGCCTGACAATATCACCATTGCTGATGATGGTGAAGCGGAAGGTTTTTGGCAATGGGTGATGGAATGTAATATCTCCATAATTATTTGTGAAGGTGCGAAAAAAGCCGCAGCTTTATTAACACAAGGCTATGTTGCTATTGCTATTCCTGGTATTACTAGCGGTTATCGCGTTGTTAAAGATAACTTAGGTCAAGTTACCCGTCGTCAACTCATACCTGACTTAGCAATTTTCGCCACCAAAAAACGCAATTTTTATATATGTTTTGATTTTGAAACTCAAACAAATAAAATCGCCGCTGTCAATAATGCTATTTCCCAACTCGGTTGTTTATTTCAACAACAAAATTCTCCGGTGAAAGTTGTGGAACTACCAGGAACGGAAAAAGGCGTTGATGAATTTATTGCTGCTAAAGGTGCAGCTAATTTTGATAAAGTTTATCGTCAAAGTGTAGATTTAGAAATTTATCTAGCTCAAACTAAACCTCACACTGAGTTAACAATTTCTTCTGCACTGAATGTTAACCTGGCTTATTTAGGAGAAATACCTTTTCCCTCTTCTGGTTTAGTAGGAGTAAAATCCGCTAAAGGAACTGGAAAAACTACCGGACTGGAAGCTATTGTTAATCAAGCCAAAAGTCGTAATCAACCCGTTTTATTAATTACTCATCGCATTCTTTTAGGAAAATTTTTATGTGAAAAAATAGGCATTAAATGGGGAATTAACCATGAATCTTGGAGTATAGAAGAACATCCCCAACTACCAATTACCAAATCTTTTGGTTTATGCGTTGATTCCCTTTGGAAATTGCATCCTCAAGATTGGCAAGGGGCTATAGTAATATTAGACGAAGTTGAGCAATCTTTATGGCATTTACTAAATAGTAATACTTGTAAAAATAAACGTGTGAAAATTCTGGGAGTCTTCCAACAATTAATTGCTACAGTTATCAAAACTGGAGGTTTAATAATTGCCCAAGATGCTGATTTATCAGATGTTTCTCTAGAATATTTACAAGGTTTAGCAGGAACTAAAATTACTCCTTGGGTAGTTGTCAATAAATGGAAACCCCAAAAAGGTTGGGATGTAACTTTTTATGATTCACCTAACCCAACTCCATTAATTCATCAATTAGAATTAGATTTAATTGCCGGACGTAAATGTTATGTAACTACGGATAGTCGCACGGGGCGTTATAGTTGTGAAACCATTGAAGGTTATCTTAAAGAACGTTTGCAGAAGTTGAGAAAGCAATTTCCTGATACTTTGGTGGTTAGCAGTCAAACGACTAATACTCCTGGCCATGCAGCATCTGATTTCATAGCTGCTATTAATCAAAAAATTACTGATTATGATACGGTTTTTGTTACTCCTAGTTTGGGAACAGGAATTAGTATTGATGTGCAACATTTTGACCGAGTTTATGGTATTTTTCAAGGGGTAATTCCTGACGCGGAAGCACGTCAAGCATTAGCAAGAGTACGTGATGATGTTCCCCGTGTTGTCTGGTGTGCTAAACGCGGTATCGGTTTAATTGGCAGTGGTAGCACCAATTATCAATTACTATCTCATTGGTATCAAGAAAACCAAAAAGAAAATCTCGCCTTGCTTAGTCCTTTACATAAAATAGATGTAGATTTACCAGCAGTTTATGATCCAATTCATTTAAGAACTTGGGCAAAATTATCTGCTAGGGTAAATGCTTCTATTCGTCTTTATCGTCAATCTTTACAAGATGGATTAATAGCTGACGGACATAAAATTATTATGCGGAGTAATGCTGTACAAAATAATATTCTGCGGGATTTACGTTTGGCTTTTTTTGCTACTGATGCCAGGGATGTAGAAAATCGTAAAAGATTAATCATGGAAATTGTTAAAGTCCAAAAAGATTGGGCGCAAAGTCGTCAAAAAGCTAAAGATATTAAACGTAAAATTAAGGAAATTAAACAAGAAAATCAATTAATAGCTGCCAATGCTGTGGCTAAAGCTAAGGAAATTGATTATGTTGAATATGAACAGTTATTAGCTAAACATTCTCTCAGTGACGAAGAACGTAATCAAATTAATAAATATATTCTCAGAGATAGGTATGGTGTGGAAGTAACTCCTTGGTTAAAATTGCAGGATGATAAAGGATATTATGGACAGTTGTTAATTCATTATTATCTCACTCATGAAAGTGAATATTTTCATGGTAGAGATCAGGAAGAGTGGCAAAAACAATTATCTTGGGGTGAGGGTAAGGTTTTCTTACCTGATATCAAGACTTATACTCTCAAGGTTGAAGCTATGAGAGCATTAGGTATGTTACAATTCCTGGAATCAGGAAGAGTATTTAGTGAAAATGATAGTGATATTATTTGGTTAAAAAATGTTGCTATTCACAGTAGTAAACATATTAAACGAGCTTTGGGTATTGATGTGGTGAAAGAAAAAAAATCTGTTTCAGGAATTACGATACTTAATCGACTTTTAAGTTTATTGGGTTTGAAGTTGCAACAGGCAAATAATGTTGATAAAGGGGTTGATAAAGTTTATAAAGTTTATAAAGTTTATAAAATTGATATAGCAACTCTTAATGATGGGAGAGATAAAATCTTTGCAGTTTGGCAGCAACGTGATGAGTTGAGGTTGCATCATTTACATGGTGTGAATATACATGGTGTGAATACGGAAATTAGAGATTATTCTTTAAATTCTCAGTTTGTGGTACAGGAAGTAATGTAATTTATATGTAGGGGTTGCTGAGAAAGTCTTTCCTTGAGGGCATAGGAGTCAGGAGTCAGGAGTCAGGAGTCAGGAGGAGATTTGAAAATTTCTTTGCCATCTCTTGAAATCCAAAAAAATGCACACTTTTTCCTGTATACCCTTCAAAACCCTTGCACTAATTTCTGTGTTTATTCAGCCTCTAACCTTTGATATATCAAGGTTTTAGGTTTATTCAGCAAACCCTATGTAAGGAGTCAGGAGTCGTAGGGGCGAAGCATTGGGAAAATAACCTTTTCATAAAATTGATAATTTATCGCCCGAATGCTTCGCCCTTACAGGAAAATAGCCTTTTCATAAAATTGTCAAACAACCTCTCAAGAATAACTCGAAAACTCTCATTTATTCTGTATCCTGTATTCTGTATCCTGAATCCTGACACTTGTATTTTTAGAGAAAGTTAAAGATAGAAAAATTACATGAATGCTGAAGAGTTGATTAAACAGGGAATACAGAAGAATTTACAGGGTGATTATGAAGGTGCGATCGCATTGTTTAATCACGCATTACAGTTAAATCCCAATTTAGCTGAAGCTTATCATAACCGTGGTCATGCCTATTTACAACTAGAGACATTTGAACAAGCGATCGCAGATTATCAACAAGTCCTAAACATCATCCAAAATTCTTTCCCCTTACCGCAAAATATTCCTCAAAATATTCAAAATATTATTCAAAACATCAATTTTGATATAGCTAAAGCATTTCATAACCAAGGTTTAGCTCGTTTTAGAAACGGAGATGATCAAGCTGCCATTGCAGATATCAACCAGGCTTTACAATACTCTCCTGATTTTGTTGCCGCTTACAGTAATCGTGGTAATATTCTGCATATTCTTGGTAATTACAAAGAAGCAATTGCTGATTATAACCAAGCAATAAAGTTAAATCCCAACCTAGCAGCAGCTTATCATAACCGTGGTAATAGTCGGTATGCTCTCCAAGACTATCAAGGTGCAATTACAGATTATAATCAGGCATTAGAAATTAATTCCCACTTTGCTGAAGCTTATTATAATCGTGGTTTAGTAATGTCTCACCTGGAAGACTATGAACAAGCCATATCTGATTTTAGTCAAGCAATAAAACTCCATCCTGATGATGATCAAGCCTATTATCAACGAGGTTTAGTTTATAGCAATTTAGGAAACTATGAAAAAGCAATTGCAGATTATAATCAGGCATTGCAAATTAACCCTATCCTCTCCATAGTTTATGGCTTGCGGGCTAATGCACGTTACCATTTAGGAGACTATGAAGGAGCAATTGCCGACAGCAACATACTACTACAACTTAACCCTCAACTAGCAGAAAAAATTAGTAATGGGTAATTGATGATTGGTGATTCAATATAAAAGTTTTGGACATATTTGCTTTTCCCTATTCCCTATTCCCTATTCCCTATTTCCTATTCCCTGCCCCAACAGATATCGTAAGTGTTACACCGGACATGATATAATTTTTCAACTCTTTCTATTTAGGGTTTGCTGAATAAACCTAAAACCTTGATATATCAAAGGTTAGAGGCTGATAAACACAGAAATTAGTGCAAGGGTTTTGAAGGGTATACCGGAAAAAGTGTGCATTTTTTGGGATTTCAAGAGATGGCAAAGAAATTTTCAAATCTCCTCCTGACTCCTGACTCCTGTACGGGCGAAGCATTCGGAAAATAGCCTTTTCATAAAATTGATAATTTGTCGTCCGAATGCTTCGCCCCTACGACTCCTGACTCCTGACTCCTATGCCCTCACGGAAAGACTTTCTCAGCAACCCCTATTTATATATGTCTTGGGAAAGTAGACAAAATCATCATTTAAAAGCCCTAAATAGTAATAGTGTTTAACCAAAAACCTTTCTAAGTTTTCTGGTTGTGTACGTGAGAAAAAAATATGACTACAACCTTATTACAACCCAATTCCTTGGAATCATTGCTAGGTAAAGAAGCAGAGGATTTGCTAACATATAAAGCCAAGGTTTCTTCAGATTTGCTGCATTTACCAGGAGCAGATTTTATAGATCGAGTTTGGATCAATAGCGATCGCTCTCCCCGTGTGGTAAGAAATTTACAACAAATCTATTCTACCGGACGTTTAGCAAATACAGGCTATCTTTCTATCCTCCCTGTGGACCAAGGTATTGAACACTCAGCAGGGTCTGCTTTTGCACCTAATCCAATTTATTTTGATCCCGAAAATATTGTGAAATTAGCAATAGAAGCAGGTTGTAATGCTGTGGCTACAACTTTAGGTGTATTAGGCAGTGTGTCCCGCAAATATGCCCATAAAATCCCCTTTATTGCCAAAATAAATCATAATCAATTGTTGACTTATCCTAATCAATTTGACCAAATTATGTTTGCAGACGTTTGGCAAGCTTGGCATTTGGGAGCAACCGCAGTCGGGGCAACAATTTATTTTGGTTCACCAGAGTCTGATAGACAAATTCAAGAAGTAAGTCAAGCTTTTAAACACGCCCATGAATTGGGTATGGCAACTGTGCTTTGGTGTTATTTGCGAAATAGCAATTTTCAACAAGATCAAGATTATCACTTAGCTGCTGATTTAACTGGACAAGCGAATCATTTGGGTGTCACCATTGAAGCAGATATCATTAAACAAAAATTACCAGAATGCAATCATGGTTATGAAGCAATTGCTAAAGCTACAGGTAAAAGTTACGGTAAAACTGATGAGCGAGTTTACACAGAATTAACCACAAAACACCCCATAGATTTAACTCGTTATCAAGTATTAAATTGTTATGCTGGCAGGGTAGGATTAATTAATTCTGGAGGTACTTCTGGTAAAAATGATTTTGCTGAAGCGGTACGAACTGCTGTAATTAATAAACGTGCTGGTGGTACAGGATTAATTTCTGGCAGAAAGACTTTTCAGCGTCCGTTTGAGGAAGGGGTGCGCTTATTTCACGCTATTCAAGATGTTTATTTATCACATCAGGTAACTATAGCTTGATTTTGCAGCTTGATTTTGCAGCTTGGTTTTGTTTTGTTGCAAATACCTGATGTATGAAATGATTTTTTGATACCGCAGCATGGTGTAAGCCATCAAAGTCTCATCATGGGGATAGGAAACCTGTAGGGGTTTAGCATTGCTAAACCCCTACTGCTGTATTTACATTACTTTTTATATACATTTTATATACATTTTATATACATTTTATATACATTTAACTAACCCCTAAAACGAACTTTTGGCGCACAGGATTATGAAAAGAGTGAAATTGAACAGGAGTTAATCAGAAATAAAGCTGCAAGAGGAGATTATTAAGTAGGGGTTGCTGAGAAAGTCTTTCCGTGAGGGCATAGGAGTCAGGAGTCAGGAGTCAGGAGTCAGGAGGAGATTTGAAAATTTCTTTGCCATCTCTTGAAATCCCAAAAAATGCACACTTTTTCCGGTATACCCTTCAAAACCCTTGGACTAATTTCTGTGTTTATCAGCCTCTAACCTTTGATATATCAAGGTTTTAGGTTTATTCAGCAAACCCTAAGTAAAAATTGACAATTGACCATTGACAATTGTTTCATTTAAGGTTTAAAACCTCCCCTTTCCAGGGGAAAAAGCAAAAAATTCCGCAGAATAGGCTGCTTGCCTTCTGCGTCCTGCCTGATCATAACGACAATTTTTAACGCTTACCTACTTATCCTGTTGAATATGGCTGTGTAAACCCACAAGAGTTTCCGCTAATTGGTTTAAACGAGTTTCCAGAGATTGTTTACGTCCAAAAAGCTGACGTAATTTTTGGTAACGGGCAATAGCCATACTGACTTGAGGAACTTGATCAACTGGACATTGACGCGACCAGGCTTTACCAGTAGCATCAATTCCACAAAGGCGGTAGCCAGTACGGGATGATTGATAACAAGCATTCTCTTTTGACTCGCAAATCTCTTGCACATAATCCATTAGTCGTTCAACTTCCCCATGACGCAGGGTTGCAGTTCCCCCTGGTTCTGGTTCTTGGGGATTCGACTCTAACCAGCCATTAATCACTGGACCTTCTAAATAAATATCCTGAATTTGCTGGAGAATTGATTGTAATTCTGTTTGCCATCCTGCTACAATCTCTTGAATCTCTTGTAAAAGATTCATCGCTAATGCTGGATTTGCACCGTGACGATGGTTACTAAAGCTCGGTGTTTTAAACTTGGGTAAGCTAGGTGTTTTGACTTCAGTTTCTTGGGTTGGGAAAGTTTGTACGGAATTATGTTTAGAAAATAAATGTGGTTGTGATTGGGGATTGGTTTCTTTATTGGTATTTATATCAACTGTGTTAATGTCTTGATTGGCTGAATTTTCTTTAACTTCTTGGCTTTTTTTAGCTCCGATGCTAATTCTAAAGGAGAATGGGCGTTTTGTCCCATCACTGGTTTCTGGTGGTAAGTCGGTACTACGTATCCCTAAATCATGTAAAGTTGCCTCAATGCGTTTTAAACCTGGTTTCATAAACAGATCCTAAAGCTTCTTGTGCTGCCGATACTTTTTAACTATTATCATATCTTGCACCATCATCCTATGTGAAAATCTAAGTCTACAACCGTTGTATTTTTATTGGCAATTAATATAATTAATTAGGGGTTGCTGAGAAAGTCTTTCCGTGAGGGCATAGGAGTCAGGAGTCAGGAGTCAGGAGTCAGGAGTCAGGAGTCAGGAGTCAGGAGGAGATTTGAAAATTTCTTTGCCATCTCTTGAAATCCC
>NZ_JACJUZ010000174.1:0-1040 GCF_014299995.1 Sphaerospermopsis sp. LEGE 00249
TAGGGGAGGGCATCCCCGAAGTCACGCTACAGGAGTTGGGATCTCTGTTCTGGTTGGCGAAAACCTGCTAGAGCAAATTCTGACGTAGAATGTAGAATCTCCGCGGCTTTAGCCCGGAGAGTGTCAACATATTGAGTGATAATCATATAAGCTTATAGGTAAAATTTACCGATGACAGCGAGATGAGGATATTTGGGGCGGAGATGTTTGGGGGTGTGAGTTACAGTTGTAGTAATAAGAAGTATTTATGATGAAAAGTTATCAAGTCACATTGCAGATTCTTCAACAAGCGATCGCAGTTTTGGCAAACTGGGTTAAGTCTGATGTTGTCAACAAGTTATCTTTATCAGCTTCAGATAGTATTGATGATGCTGTTAAAAAAGCTATTCAAGAAGCTCAGGATATTCTATTTTGGCCTACAGATGAAGAACCACAGGCTTTAAGATTACTATTTGATTATGTGAAACTTGAAAAAGAGCAGACAAAAAAGCATTATTGGATACCCCGATCTATAGATAATAATGATCCTAAAATTCCCTATCCAGTTACAGAAAAACCAGATTTAGAGAGTTTAAAAAAAGATATCAAAACAGCCTTAGATAGTTTAGAACAAGAAGATTATGAAAATCTATCTTTGTTAACTTTAATTGTGGAAAAATTTGGCTCATTTATTAGTTTTGGGGAGGAAAATATAGCCTTAATAGACTTGGTTAAAAGTACGGCCGCAGTTGCAGCAGCTTTAGTCAATAATACTGAATCTAAAAATATTACTTTAATTGCTGGTGACTTATCAGGGATTCAAAAATTCATTTATACCATATCTTCTGATGGGGCATTAAAATCATTAAGAGCGAGGAGTTTTTATTTAGAATTAGTCACGGAAGAAGTAGTACAACAATTATTAGATAAATTACAGAAATGTTGAATGTCGTTACAAAAGTTTACATATTCAGTTATAGTAGTCCTATTAAGGGTGAAAATGTCAACATCTCATGATATCTTCCATCCAATGAACATAACTAATTTGTTGACACATACAA
>NZ_JACJUZ010000084.1:0-20699 GCF_014299995.1 Sphaerospermopsis sp. LEGE 00249
CTGCTCCCCCTGTCCCCAGTCCCCTATACTGGTGACAATACCTTGAGTTTCTCTTCTAAAGAGTTCATTAGGGACTGGAAGGGTTGAACAAACTTATCAATACCCTCTACAAGTAGTTCTGACATCACTGCTTCAATATTGATGTTGATGTCAGGATCTTTTAAGCTTTCGATGAGGTTATGAGCTTCTGCAACTCCTGTTTCTAAACTGTCGCTCACATGACAATGATCAGCACAGGCTTTAATAGTCCCAGGTGGTAGAGTGTTTACGGTGTCATGTCCGATTAATTCATTAACATACATGACATCGCTATAACTGGAGTCTTTGGTGCTGGTACTTGCCCAGAGGAGACGTTGCACCTTTGCCCCTTTAGCTGCTAATGCTTGCCACCTATCACTGGCAATTATATTTTGATATTCTTGATAGGCGATTTTTGCATTAGCGATCGCAATTTTTCCTCTGACTGCCCTCAATCTTGCTTCGTGGTTAATATCATCAACGCCTTTCTGCAATTTAGCATCAATCTTAGCATCAATGTTGGTATCAATCCGACTCAAGAAAAAGCTGGCTACGGAAGCAATTTTACTAATGTCCTGACCTTCATTTACCCGTTTTTCTAAACCCCGAATATAAGCCCAAGCTGCATTGACATAGCTTGCTACTGCAAATAACAGGGTAATGTTAACGTTAATTCCTGCGGCTATTGTCGCCTCTACAGCAGGTAAACCAGCATTAGTTCCCGGAATTTTAATCATCACATTTTCCCGCCCAATTTCTTGGCAATAGCGACGGGCTTCATTTATTGTAGCTTGGGTATCATGGGCAATGGTGGGAGGAACTTCAATACTCACATAACCATCAAGTCCCTTAGTGGCATCATACACAGGGCGCAGAATATCACAAGCATTGCGGATATCTGCGAAAACCAGAGATTCATAAATTTTGTATGTGGGTAAACCAGCACGCATCCCCGCTTCAATGTCAGCATCATAAATGCCATTCCCAGTAATTGCTTTTTCAAAAATGGCTGGGTTGGAGGTAATACCAGAGATTCCTTGATTTTCTACTAGGTTTTGCAGTTCCCCTGATTCAATAATGTCACGGCTTAAATTATCCATCCAGATGCTTTGTCCGTGGTTTTTGATCTCTAATAAATGATTGGTTGCCATAACTATTTTTTAACTCCTATTAACATTGTTTTTTGTGAAGTTGAGAAGTTTACTCATCCTAATTTCTTGATGGAGAAACGCCAATTTTTATGAATGAACCGCAAAGTACGCAAAGTACACGAAGGAAGAGGGAAGAAAAGAGGGAGAAAAGAAGTTATCAATCAAATAATTCGGCGTTTCTTGACCAGGAAATGGTTTAATTGAGTGTATTTTTCACTTCACATCCAAACATTGCTAGTCCTACATTCCAATCCCAATGTGCCAATGTTTAGCTTCGATTACTGGCCATACTAAATGCTTTTACTGGATTTTGCCTACTGACCTTTTTGCATAAATGACTCGACTTTGGCTACATCCTGTTGACTACCAATAATTAACGGTGTCCGTTGGTGTAGTTTGGTTGGTACTACATCTAAAATATCCTTTGTTCCAGTAGTAGCGCGACCTCCAGCTTGTTCTATCAAATATGCTAAAGGTGCAGTTTCATAAAGTAGTCGTAGTTTCCCTTCGGGTTTTTGTAATGTACCCGGATAGAGAAATACACCACCTTGTACTAAAATTCGGTGAATATCGCTGACCATCGCCCCACTATAACGGGCAGTATAACCTTCTGTCCGATGCACATAACGAATATACTCTCTAAAGGATTCTTCCCACTGCCAGAAATTTCCTTCATTAACACTATAAACAGCACCATGTTCAGGAATTTTCACGTTTTCTTCTGTGAGAATAAATTCTCCTAAACTGGGATCAAGGGTAAAGAAATGTACACCTTTACCAATACTGTAAACCAGCATGGTACTTGGTCCATAAAGAATATAACCTGCTGCTAGTTGTTTCCGTCCATGATTTAATAAGTCTTTAGCTTCACCATCTAAGTCTGTTCCTTCTTGTTGACGGATGGAAAAAATTGAACCTAAACTGAGGTTAATATCTGTGTTAGATGAACCATCAATGGGATCATATAATAGGGTATAACGTCCAATAGGGCAGTTTTCGGGGATGTAATAAGGTTTTTCCATTTCTTCCGAAGCCAAGCGACAAACTAAGCCACTTTGCTTAAATACGGAAATAAACACTTCATTTGCATAGACATCCATTTTTTTCACAGATTCACCTTGGACATTCACTTCCCCTGTGAAACCCAGAACATCTTCCATTAAACCTGCACGGGTAAACCGTCTGGCAATCAGTTTACCAGCTAAGGCGATGCGATTCATTAACGCACTCAAATCCTGTGCTTCTGGTCCAAAACTCTGGAGTTGTTGGAGGACATGACGGGATAAGGTTGTACAATCTCGGTCTAAGGTTTTATCACTGGATAAATCTAACGTTTCTGCTACTTGAGTCATTTTGGTTACTTCCTGGGATTTTGCTATGAGGCCATGTTTATCTATAGTGGTTTTTAGCTGCTATCTCTATCTTAGAAAGGTATTTGGATAACTTAAATGTGATTTTAGATAAACTAAAGAATTGATATTCTCGTTCCTATACTCTGTATGGGGATCAATTATGGAAGGCTCTGCGTTCAATGAAGATAGAGGGAGCAAGTCCTAAGTTGACAATTTCATAGACAAAACTATACTTGTATTGACAAAAATCAATATATTTTTAGGAAAAAATCAACTACTTGATATATAATACGGTGATATCAAGTATTGAATTGAGACTATTGCCGACGCGAAAACCAAGCAATGATGGTGGTAGTCTTTTTCAGAAACTTAATTGGAACACAATCGCGTCTGGCTAAGGCGTGAAAGTCTACTGAGGGATAACTGCTCCCATGCTCCCGTTGAAGTAGAAAGTAAAGTCTAGTTTTGTCTAGGTTTTATATAGCAGAACCTCGATAATGGCATTCCCAGTCTGAGACTGGGAACGAGATAACCCACAAATCCAAATTTTTCAAGTTTCTGCTACTACTGGTGTGGGTTGGGGTGAGTGGTATGGGTGGTTAAGTAAAAATGTGAATAATTCAGTTGATTTGATATCTGTGTAAATTCAGGAAAAAATACCTAACTATTTACAAAATTAGGTATTTTTTCTTATTTACTTTTTAAGTAAAAGTGCTATATTAAATTCTGCACTGTTTCGACAAACTGATACACAAACAAAAGCTGAGAAATTCAGCAAAAAAGTTTCAGAATATGCAACTTCAAAAGAGGTGATATATTCTTTAAGCAAGGAAATTGGTGAACCTAAAGAAACTGAAACCGAAGAAGAGTTTATAGAAAGAGCAAGTAATGTACTTAGAAACTTGTTAAAGAAAAAATTTAATGTTTAGATATAGAATAGCATTTTAAAAGTTTTAACCAAGTTCTCTGAGACTGAAAGCGATCGCCCAAAGCTTCCTGTCTAAATGTTTTGTCACGATATTAGATCCCCGACTTCTTTTTTTATCTTGTCAGTAAATGATAAATTAATTGGAGAAGTCTGGGATCTGGGCGTGATTTTAGGTTACAATAGAAGCATTAATTTTAATAAATAACGTTATGGGAATTAAAGAAGTATTACTACCATTTCGTGAGGAAATATTCAAAATTGCTGCTAAATATGGAGCTTATAATCTACGGATTTTTGGTTCAGTTGCTAGAGGTGAAGCAACACCAGATAGTGATGTAGATTTTTTGGTGGAACTAGAACCACATCGCAGTTTATTCGATTATATCGCTTTAAATCAAGATTTGGCAGCATTATTAGGACGTAAAGTAGATATTGCTGAACCTGAAAATTTACATGATTTAATTAGAGATAAAGTATTAAGTGAAGCTGTACCATTATGAAAGATGAACGTTTATATTTAAGTAATATTAAAGAATGTATTGAACGGATAGAAGAATATACTCAAGGTGGAAAAGAAGAATTTATGCAAACCAAGATGATTCAAGATGCTGTGATTCGCAATTTTGAAATCATTGGGGAAGCGACAAAAAGATTATCACCTGAATTAAGAAGTCAATATTCTGATATTCCTTGGCAACAAATGGCAGGTTTACGAGATGTATTAATTCATGATTATTTAAAGGTGAATTTGAATTTGGTTTGGCAAATTATTGAGCAAAATTTATCTGATTTAAAATTACAAGTTACACAGATATTACAAAATTTAGGTGATGCTCGTTAAATGTCTTCAATAAAGATAGAGGCAGAGCCTCTATAAGACCATTCCCAGTCTGAGACTGGGAACGAGACAACAAAACAACCTAAAATAGAAATAAGAGTATTCAGATAAAATAACATCCTGAAAATCCTTTAATCCTGGAAATCCTGATTCAGACAGTTTCTACGGTAAATAATCTGGATTAAGAACATCCGTAACAGAGAAAGGAGGGTTTTCAGGAAATAAATTAGGAGATAATTGATATCTTTTCAGAATATATTGCCTAGCTTTTTGATAACATTCTTCAAAAATATCATCCAGCATATTTCTTAAACTCGGACTATCTTCCAGAGTTAATTCTATTTGTAATCTTTGTTCCGCAACTGTATTACGCCATCCTCTAGCATTATTTTCTTTTTCTAACTGCCAATATTCCAGTTTTAATATATGCTCAATTAAAGTTATTAAACGACTTTTCAATTCTTTTTTCTCGCTTCTACCTATGCTGTTGATTTCTTCTATCAAATTTTTAATATCTAATTCATCAAATTTATTGTTTTCTAATAAATTGGCTGTTGTTTGTAGCCAAAGATAGAAATCCTGTTCGTACAGTTTTTTTGAGTCTATTTCTATTTTTAATTTTTCCATAGTTTAGTTACTATTTAAATCTAGATTTTCTGTTATTATACCACAGTTAGCAAAGCTGCCTCTACAATCATTAAAAAACTATAGTGATCCGATTTGATTCATGAATTTTTCGTGGAGGCAGGGAACAGGGAACAGGGAACAGGAAAGAAGGCTTTCCGTGTGTACTGAGTTCTGTATGGCTACGCCACGCAAGCTATCAAAAATCAAATAGGAGTCCTATACTAACATGAAGCGAATTATCCTCTACAGTAAACCCGGTTGCCATCTCTGTGAAGGTTTACAAGAAAAACTAAAACAGATAACGAGTATTGCTTTTGATTTGGAAATACGTGATATTACAACTCGTGAAGACTGGTTTAATGCTTATCAGTATGAAATTCCAGTTTTGTTTTTATCGAACCGCCCAGACGCAGAGGGCGCAGATGTGTTACAGCCTATACCTCGTCCTTCTCCTCGCGCAAATGTTCGGCAGTTGGAACAATTGCTTTTAAAATATATTCCCAATACAGAAAATAATCATGCAGAATAGGCGCAAGGTTAGCTTGTGGCGAGGTGCGATATATGAATTTACGGGAATTATTAGCGGTTGTTGATGGTTTAGAATGTCCTCAGTCCGCTGATGTGGAAGTTCAGGGGATCAAAACTAACTCCCATGCTTGCGGTGTGGGAGATTTGTTTATCGGAATGCCAGGAACTAGAGTAGATGGGGGTGAGTTTTGGGAGAGTGCTTTAGCTGCTGGTGCTGTTGCTGCTATTATCTCTCCAGATGCGATCGCCAAATATCCACCTAAACAATCGGAAATGGTGATCAGTGCCAGTAACATGAATAAGGTCTGCGCGGAAATTTCCGCAGCTTTTTATGGTTATCCTGGACGAAAGCTCAAAATGGTGGGCGTTACCGGCACGAACGGTAAAACCACAACTACCCACCTGATTGAATATTTTCTCACAAAAGCTCATTTGGCGACGGCTTTGTTAGGAACTCTTTACACTCGTTGGCCTGGTTTTTCCCAAACTGCTGTTAATACTACTCCTTTTGCGGTAGACTTACAGCAGCGTTTAGCTCAAGCTGTTGATGCTGGATGTGAGTTTGGGGTAATGGAGGTTAGTTCTCACGGTTTATCTCAAGATCGGGTTTTGGGTTGTCCTTTTGAAGTCGCTGTATTTACCAATCTTACTCAAGATCATCTTGACTATCACAAGGATATGGAAGATTATTTTGGGGCTAAGGCTTTGTTATTTAGTCCTGATTATCTCCAAGGTAGAGCAATTATTAATGCTGATGATGAATATGGTAAACGTTTAATTGCTGGCTTAGGAAAAGATCGGGTTTGGACTTACAGCGTTAATGATCATACTGCTGATTTGTGGATGAGTGGTTTAAATTATCAGCCAACAGGTGTGAGCGGAATTTTACATACTCCTAAAGGTGATGTCGCTTTTAGTTCTCTTTTGGTGGGACAATATAATTTAGAAAATCTTTTGGCGGCTGTGGGTGCGGTTTTACATCTAGGTTTAGATTTACAGGTAGTGGCAAAATCTATACCTGATTTCCCTGGAGTGCCAGGAAGAATGGAACGGGTGCAAATTAGCGATCATCAAGATATTAGCGTAATTGTGGATTATGCCCACACTCCTGATAGTTTAGAGAATTTACTGAAAGCTGCACGTCCATTTATACCGGGAAGAATGATTTGTGTGTTTGGCTGTGGAGGAGATAGAGACAGGACGAAACGCCCAAAAATGGGGAAAATTGCCGCAGAATTAGCGGATATTGCGGTAGTAACGTCAGATAATCCCCGCACAGAAAACCCTGATAAGATTTTAGAGGATATTTTGGCTGGTATTCCTGATGTTGTGCAAGCGGTGGTAATTGGCGATCGCGCTACTGCCATCCGTACTGCTATTTTGGAAGCTCAACCCGGTGATGGTGTATTATTAGCAGGTAAAGGCCACGAAGATTATCAAATTTTGGGTACGGAAAAAATTCATTTTGATGATCGAGAACAAGCACGGGAAGCTTTACAGGAAAGAGGTGACAGGTGACAGGTGACAGGTGACAGCAAAGAGACAGGGAAACAGGGAGTAGGAAGCAGGGGAGGTATGGGAGGAAAGGGAAGTTCATAACCCAGTCCCCAGTCCCCAGCGATGCACTGAGCTTGTCGAAGTGTCCCCAGTCCCCAGTCACCTAATCACCCAAAATCAGCTAGATTAACTTGTAGGTTAAAATAGGGGCAAATATGCCAAGAACACAGAAAAACGATAACTTTGTTGACAAGTCTTTTACCGTTATGGCAGATATTATTCTCAAAATACTGCCAACTAACAAGAAAGCGAAGGAAGCTTTTGTTTATTACCGTGATGGTATGTCAGCCCAAGCTGAAGGCGAATATGCTGAAGCTTTAGAATATTATGAAGAAGCTTTATCTTTAGAAGAAGATTCTAACGACAAGAGTTTTATCCTTTATAATATGGGTTTAATTTATGCTAGTAATGGCGATCATGAAAAAGCTTTAGAATTTTATCATCAAGCAATTGAATTAAACCCCCGTCTACCCCAAGCTTTAAATAACATCGCTGTAATCTATCACTACAAAGGTGAAAAAGCTAAAGAAGAAGGAGATAATGACGCTGGTGAAGCGTTGTTTGATCAAGCTGCGGATTATTGGATTAGAGCGATTCGTTTAGCTCCCAATAACTATATTGAAGCACAAAACTGGTTAAAAACTACCGGGCGATCGCAAATTGACGTATTCTTTTAATTTGGTGATGGGTGATGGGTGACTGGTGACTGGTGACTGGTGACTGGTGACTGGGTAAAAACTAAATTCTTACTATATATTCCCAATTCCCAATTCCCAATTCCCAATTCCCAATTCCCAATTCCCAATTCCCAATTCCCAATTCCCAATTCCCAATTCCCAATTCCCAATTCCCAATTCCCAATTCCCTAAAAATGATAGATCGTGAACAAGTCCATAAAGTTGCTAACCTCGCTCGGTTAGAATTAACACCAGAAGAGGAAGAAAAATTTACTACTCAACTTGGTAGTATTTTAGAATATATCGAGCAACTGAGCGAGCTTGATGTTGCTGATGTACCTCCCACAACCAGAGCGATTGATGTTAGCAATATAACAAGAGAGGATATATTAAAACCCTATACTAACAGAGAGGGTATTCTTAACAGCGCACCTGAACAGGAAGGTGATTTTTTCAAAGTTCCTAAAATCCTCAATGCTGAATAAATAACAATTAACAATTGATAATTGATAATTGATAATTGATAATTGACAATTGTTTAATTCAAGGTTTCAACCCTCCCCTTTCAAGGGGATAAAACCCAAAAAAATCCGCTTTTTCAATATTCTTCCTCATTGTCAATTGTTCATTGTTAATTGTCGATTATTGAAAAACTACCAAAATTAAACAAATTTTAGGAAGTTTCAGGGGAATTATCTTCCCCTGGTTTCTTGTTGAGTCTTGATTTTACGACCCCATAACAAAACTTGCTTTCGCAGGTAAACACACAACCAAACTAAAAAGCCTAAAAAATTAACATGAATAAACATCAATATTGAAAATACTTCATTGGTAATAAGCTTGTTCAGCTTCTAACTGACGAATCAAATTTTCATCACCTTGAGATTTTGCCACCTGTAAACGATGTTCAACGCTTTTTTTCATACTTTGTCTGTGTGCTTCTTCAGCTTTTTGAATTGCTTGTAGTCTATTTCTACTCATTGCCATAATTTTTACCTTGATCCTCTTGATTTCGATGTCATGTCTTGATAACATAACACATTTTTGTAGTTGTTGTTACAGAAAATTTTTAATAATTGTAAATCTATGAATCAAGTAAATATCTTGACTTTGTTAAGTGATTTTGGATGTAATGATATATATGTCGGAGTAATGAAAGGTATAATTTGCCAAATTAACCCAAATCTGACCTTAATAGATTTAAATCATCAAATTCCACCGCAAAACATCGCCGCAGCTAGATTTTCCTTGATGAATGCCTATCCTTATTTTCCCCAGGGTACGGTACATTTAGCAGTAGTAGATCCGGGGGTGGGTAGTCAAAGGAGAGCGATCGCTCTAAAATTAGATCAAGGTTATCTTGTCGGACCAGATAACGGCATTTTTAGCGGTATAATTGCTGAAAATAAAGTAATAACAGCAGTAGAGTTAACAAACTCTCAGTATTGGCGAACATCTCAACCTAGCAGCACCTTTCACGGTAGAGATATTTTTGCACCTGTCGCAGCACATTTAGCAAGTGGTGTATCTGTGCAAAACTTAGGCAGAGAAATCAATCCAGAAACTTTGGTAAAATTAGATATTGGCGAATGTCGAGAAATTACTAACGGTATAGCAGGTTGTATTCACTATATAGATCACTTTGGTAATTTAATCAGTAATATTCCTGGTAGGTTTGTGGAGGGTAAAACCTGGTGTGTAGAAGTTCAAGGTTTGCAAATACCAGGATGTGAAACTTACAGTGATGTGGAAGTTGGGGAAATTTTAGCTTTGGTTGGTAGTCATGGATGGGTAGAAATTGCTGTATATAAAGGTAATGCACAGGTACAATTGCAGAGAAAATATTTAGATCATTTACAAATCTTGTTTTTGGGAGATTGTTAATTTGGCGTTGCATAATAGAGGGATGAATTGAGGGTTGATACGGTGCATTGTCCATACTGTGGGTCTACTGAGATTAGAAAAAATGGAAAACGCAGAGGTAAACAAAATCACATTTGCGTCAAATGTGGTCGTCAGTTTATAGATGTTTATAGTCCACCAAGAGGATACTCAAATGAAGTGAAACAAGATTGCTTAAAATCCTACGTCAATGGGATGGGATTTAGAGCCATAGAACGTACTCAAGGTGTTCATCATACAACTGTAATTTCTTGGGTTAAACAAATTGGTGAGAAATTGCCAGATGCACCACCAATTGAGGAAATACCAGAAGTAGGTGAATTAGATGAATTAGAGACTTTTATTGGCTCAAAAAAAACAAAATTTGGTTGTGGACAGCAGTAAATCACTTTAGTCAAGGGATTTTAGCTTGGGTTTTGGGAGACCACAGTGCGGAAACTTTTCAGCCTTTGTGGGATATTGTTAAACTCTGGCAATGCTATTTTTATGTCACTGATGGATGGAAAGTTTATCCTAGTTTCATTCAACCAGAAGACCATATTGTGAGTAAAACATATATGACTAGAGTTGAAGGAGAAAATACACGTTTACGTCATTATCTAGCACGTCTACATAGAAAGACATTATGTTATTCTAAATCCGTAGATATGCTTAAATATTCAGTTAGATTATTACTTCATTATTTGAAATATAATCAAATACCCGTGTTCAACTAATTCATCCCACACTTATGCAACGCCCTTTTAATTGTTCAAATTGCATAACTACAATGCGTTTACCAGTGCGGGTTTCTCTTCGTAAACTCACGTTACTCAGTTCTTCAAATAAACCTGCAAAAAATTGAATTGATGGAGGAGTAGATGTCATGATTAATTGGTGATTGGTAATGGGTAATGGGTAATGGGTAATGGGTAATTGGTAATTGGTAATGGGTAATTGGTAATTGGTAATTGGTAATAGATTAATCTAAAATCTAAAATCTAAAATCCAAAATCTAAAATCCAAAATCCAAAATCCAAAATCTAAAATCTAAAATCTAAAATCTAAAATCTAAAATTCTCCTGACTCCTATCTTGGTGGATAATATTGTGGAGTCATCATAGGAGGTTGATAAGTACCCATCGGTACATTATTAACCATACCATTGGGTGGTATTGGACTCATTACCTGGGGTTGAATGAAAGGTTGAATGAAAGGTTGAACTGGTTGAACTGGTTGAACTGGTTGAACTGGTTGAACTGGTGGTTGAAAACTTGTGGATGGTGGATTAGTTGATGGTGGATTATTTGTAGGAGTGGGGGGTGTGACATTCGTTTGACTAAAGTTTTCGTAAGCAGCTTTAGAAATAGAACTAATCAGTGTTTCCGCAGCAGAATCATTATGAGGACGTTTTACCATGACAGCAGTAATGTAACGCTTACCGGTGGGGATATCAATTAAACCTGCATCTCCTAACATTGTGCCAATATCACCGGTTTTATGATATGCTCTTGCTCCTTCTCCTAACCCAGAAGGTATGAGAGTATTTCTTTCTGTGCGACGCATGATATCTAACATTAAATCACGCGATCGCATACTGACTAAATTACCTTGATTCACTTTAGCAATTAAATCTGCTAATTCTTTGGGTGATGTGGTGTTTGTACCTTCTAAATCTGGTAAAATATTACGAATAGCTGTAGTTGTTAATCCCCAACTGCGAAAACGCCCATTTAATACTTCCTGGCCTCCCAGTCTGGTAATGAGCATATTTGTGGCAGTGTTATCACTGATAGTCATCATTTTTGTGGCTACATCCAACGCTGTGTATTTACTACCCACAGGTTGAGTGCGTAAATTACCAGAACCTCCTGCCACCATTTCCTTTTCCATAGTCAGCATTTCATCCAAGCGAATTTTTCCCCCATCGACATCTTGGAAAAAAGCTACTAAAATCGGAATTTTGATGGTGCTGGCAGCAGGAAAACTTGTACTAGCATTAATATCTACATAATCACCTGTATCTAAATCTACCATGAAAACCCCAGGCGTTAGACTTGGGTTGGCGGTAGCTAGATTTTGTAAAGTAGATTTTAAAGTGGTAATTTCTTGAGCTAAGACTAAACCAGAACCAGATGCTTGGTTATTAGCATGAGATTGGGTGATATTGGTCTGAGATGGAGATGCAGAGGTTGTAGTGATGCGATAAGCAGGGTCTAATATTGATAATATCGTGCCGACAATTGCACCTAGTCCGATACCAACAATCAATAAACGCAAGGTATACAATACAGCCTTAGCCATTGGCTTTAATCGCGTTTTCCGTGATGATTGCCTGGTTACTTTTAGCTTGCCTTGCTTTTGTACACGCACTGTTTTTAATTTCCCTGTAACCGATTGTGGCATTTTGGTTGACATATTTGCCCTTGGTTTAGGGATGGGTTTAACAGCTGTCGGCATGACTAACCGGCTTGATGGTCTTCGCCCCTCAGTTGTAACATTAGCAGAACTGATAGGATTGTTTAACCTTGTGAGTGCTACAGTTTCGCCTCTGTTTGCACCCTGCTGTTGCTTCCTGGCTTGTTTTTGTCCTGCCTTTTGGGACTGTTTTTGGGGTTGTCCTTGGTCTTGGCTTTGAACAGGACGCGGACGACGACGCTGGGAAGACTGCCGTTTTGACACAGCTATTAGTTTGTCATTTGATTCTGACACTGCTACTCCTTAGTTACCCACTCGACTGTTTTGTTTGTCAAATTTCGACCCAAAACTAACTACACTATGCACCTTGATACTCAGAACCCCTTCTGTTACTAAGCAGCATTTTTCAGTTTAGTGTAAGTCATAATCAATGCTTTTGGAAGATGATATCTAAAAAATATATAGGACTCCTATTTGATTATTGAAAAAACTCCGTACACCAAAATTCTCTAAAAGCCTTTTGCATGAGTGCCTCTTGCCTGCCTACACAGATAAATGATAAATTCAGAAGTCAAACCCGATGACTATAGTTCCATCATAGTCCTGAGTTTTCTAAGCTGTTGTAATTTTGAATTGCCCATTGTACTTGTTTAATCATACCTCTGAGCATAGCAACTTCCGTGGTTTGTAGGTGGGCGCGGTTATATAAATGGCGGAATTTTTCCATCCTACTGGCTGCTGTGTGGGGATAAAGATAACCTATGGCAAGTAGTAGAGATTCTAATTCCTGGTAGTAGGGTTCTACAGTGTCCAAGGGTGCTGTTTCTGTTGTCGGTGTTTTCTGGGTGATAAAATTTTCCGCTAGTTGTGATAATTCGTAACAACAGATTGACACCGCAGTAGCTAAGTTTAATGATGGGTATTCGGGATTTGTAGGAATAAATACTAACTTTTGGGCATAATTGATTTCTTGATTGGTTAATCCCCGATCTTCTCTACCAAAAATTAATGCTGTGGGTTTTTCTGGTTCTGCTAATAACCAGGGGAAGGCGTGACGGGGTTTTTCTAAGGGTAATTCTCCGCTATAATCTCTACCTATGGTAGCGATCGCACGGGTACATCCTGTTAATGCTTCTGGTAAAGTATCAACTATGACTGCATTTTCTAATATTTCTTTAGCGTGAACTGCCATTTTTAAGGCTTCAAAAGATAGGCGATCGCACTGCGGATTTACTAAGATTAAATCACATAAACCAAAGTTTTTCATCACTCTGGCAATTGAACCTACATTTAATTCTCCTGCTGGTTCTACTAAGATAATTTTGATTTTCGAGCAGGTTGTTTTTTCTGTTGTCATAAAAGATCAAGGAGTCAGGAGTCAGGAGTCAGGAGTCAGGAGTCAGGAGTCAGGGGAAAGTTAATAAACCAATTACCAATTACCAATTACCAAATAAAGTTTATTTTATTAAATCATCAGTTGCAGGTTCACCGGGTAAAAAGCTATCTTTGACAATTTCATCTAAACTATAATTACATTGTTCTGGAAATGTTGAAAATGGTAAGTTTGTTTCTCCTGATGCTAAATCTCTACCATTTTCATAAGCTTCACTGTTCAATATTTCTAGTTGAGATTTTAAACTAGGATTTTCATTTAATAATTTTAAGATATCCCTTCTTTGAATGCGAATTGTTGCTAACCAACTGCGACTGCGTTTACCTGGTTGATATTCCCATTTTAATAAATGTCCGATTAAAATACTCAGACGGTTTCTTAATTCTTGTCGTTCCTTTCTACCCAAAGATTCAATTTCCTCTATTAAATTTGATAAGTCTAAATCATGCCATTGTTGATGTCGTAGAAAGTTAGCTTGTTGTTGAGTCCATTGATAAAAGTCAATTTCATAGAGATGATCTTGAAAATGATCTTTCAGGTTTGCTGCGGTTGGTTGAATTTTAGGGATTTGCATAATCAAAAATCTGGTGAACTGTAATAATTATAATATATACATCATGGAATAGGTGACAGGTGACAGGTGAAAGTTCATAGATAATTATTTGTTACCAATTACCAATCACCAATTACCCATTACCTAAAAGGTCACCACACTTCTTATTGATTCCCCTCTGTGCATTAAATCAAAAGCATCATTAATTTTTTCAATGGGCATTACATGAGTAATTAAATCATCAATATTGATCTTTCCATCCATATACCAATCTACAATTTTCGGTACATCTGTCCGCCCTCTTGCACCACCAAAAGCTGAACCTTTCCAAACTCTTCCAGTTACTAATTGAAAGGGACGAGTGCTAATTTCTTGACCTGCACCAGCTACCCCAATAATAACACTTACTCCCCAACCTTTATGACAACATTCTAAAGCCTGACGCATAACTTTTACATTACCAATACATTCAAAAGAATAGTCAGCACCACCTTTAGTTAAATCTACTAAATAAGCAACTAAATCACCTTCAATTTCGTTAGGATTGACAAAATGTGTCATGCCAAATTTTTCAGCTAAGGCGCGTTTTTTGGGATTAATATCCACACCCACAATCATATTTGCACCTACCATTTTCGCACCTTGGATCACATTTAAACCTATTCCCCCCAAACCGAAAACTACGACATTTGCACCAGGTTCAACTTTAGCTGTATTAATAACTGCACCTATGCCCGTAGTTACACCACATCCGATATAACAAACTTTATCAAAAGGCGCATCTTCCCGAATTTTAGCAACTGCAATTTCTGGTAACACCGTATAATTAGCAAAAGTAGAAGTACCCATATAATGATGAATCATGTCACCACCAATACTAAATCTACTCGTACCATCGGGCATCACTCCCCGTCCTTGGGTAGCGCGAATAGCTTGACAGAGATTGGTTTTAAAGCTTAAACAATATGCACACTGCCGACATTCGGGAGTGTATAAAGGAATGACATGATCTCCGGGTTTAACACTTTTGACACCTTCCCCCACTTCCACAACCACACCAGCGCCTTCATGACCTAAAATAGCGGGAAATAAACCTTCTGGATCTGCACCAGAAAGGGTATAAGCATCAGTATGACAAACTCCACTAGCTTTAATTTCTACTAATACTTCCCCCGCTTGTGGTCCTTGGAGTTGCACGGTTTCAATGGTTAGTGGTTTTCCTGCACTGTAAGCGATCGCTGCTTTCACTTCCATTATTCACTTCTCCCCTAAATTAACTGATCTAATCTAAAGTTAATACTACTGTCACCTGTCACCTGTCACCTGTCACCTACTCACTCAAGATTTTTTCTGAGCGATCGCTTGCCAAACTCTATTACCGTATAGTACATTAGTACCGATTACAAGAGAAACCCCCCAGTCTCACAAACTTGGGTTATTATTTACTTCTAACTCCTGACTCCTATTCCTAACTAGCAACTTGGGTTATTATTTTTGAATGTTTTTTCAATGATTTTCGGGTACGGTGATTCGCAGATTTTGTTAAAATCTAAATCTCAATAACAATTCCTTTATTTTGTAACAAACATGATGAAACCTGCCCTTACTAAAATCGGCACTCAAATGTCTAACTTGACTGGCGTAAGAGCGATTATGAAAGATATTAATGAAACACTCCGAGCCAATCAGGGGCAGGTATTGTATAATTTGAGTGCGGGTAATCCCCTGATTTTACCAGAGGTTGAGCAGTTATGGCGTGACTGTACCGCAGATTTGTTAGCTAGTTCTGAGTATGGTGAAGTTGTTTGTCGTTACGGTTCTTCTCAGGGTTATGCACCTTTCATTTCCGTGATGGTGAAGGATTTTAACGAGCGTTATGGTTTAAATTTAACAGAACGGAATATTTTAGTTACTGCTGGTAGTCAAACTATTTATTTCTACGCTGCTAACGCTTACGGTGGCTATACTAATGATGGGGATTTAAAAGAAATTGTTTTACCTTTAAGTCCAGATTATACAGGTTATGGTGGGGTGAGTTTATGCCCAGAAGCATTAATTGCTTATAAACCTACTTTAGATATTGACAGCGCCAATCATCGTTTTAAATATCGTCCTGATTTTAGCCAACTTTCGATTACAGAATCAACCGGTTGTGTGATTTTCTCCCGTCCTTGTAACCCCACAGGTAACGTTTTAACTAATGATGAGGTTGAAAAAATCGCCGCTTTAGCTGCACCTTACAATGTACCAGTTTTGATAGACTCAGCTTATGCGCCTCCTTTCCCAGCGTTAAATTTTACAGAGATGAAACCTGTATTTGGTGATAACATTCTTCATTGTATGAGTTTATCCAAGGCAGGTTTACCAGGGGAAAGACTGGGGGTAGCTATCGGTGATGAAAAACTGCTGCAAGCTTTAGAGTGTTTCCAAACTAATGCAGGGATACATTCTTCTAGATATGGTCAGGCGATCGCTGCTCGTGCGATAGAATCAGGTGCATTAGCGGATATTGCGGAAAATGTGATTAGACCTTTCTACAAGAATAAATTTGATGTATTAGAAAGTACATTGGAAGCAGCTATGCCTAAAAATTTACCTTGGTTCTTACATCGGGGTGAAGGTGCAATTTTTGGCTGGTTGTGGCTGCAAGATTTACCGATGACTGACTGGGAATTTTACCAGGAATTAAAGAAAGTGGGTGTGATTGTTGTTCCTGGTAGTGGGTTTTTCCCTGGTTTAAAAGATGAGTGGCATCACAAGCATCAATGTCTGCGTATCAGTTTGACTGGTAGTGATGAGGAAATTACTATCGGTATGCAGCGTTTGGCTAAGGTAGCAGAACAGGTTTATCAACGTGAAGCGGTGAGTGTGTAAGAAGGCAGGAGGCAGGAGGCAGAAGGCAGGAGGTAAGAGGATTTAATGAACCAAATGAACCACGAAGACACGAAGGACACGAAGAGAAGAAAGCAGGGGAGCAGGGAGCAGGGAGCAGGGGGAAAAAAGAAAAAGTCCCCAGTCCCCAGTCCCCAGCGATGCACTGAGCTTGTCGAAGTGTCCCCAGTCCCCGATCTTGATCACTGGATCGAGATTGGTAAAATTGTTGCACCTCAAGGTTTAGGCGGGGAGGTGCGGGTTTATCCTAATACTGATTTCCCGGAACGGTTTGAGGAGGCGGGTACTCGCTGGATGTTGCGGCCAGGGGAGTGTGAACCGCAACCGGTGGAGTTGTTACAAGGGCGGTATCTGGAGGGTAAGAATTTATATGTGATTAAATTGGAAGGGATGAGCGATCGCACTGCTGCGGAAAATCTGCGAGATTGTCGGTTGTTTGTCCCTATTAGCGATCGCCCAGAATTGGAAGAGGGGGAATTTCATGTTATAGATTTAATAGGATTGTCTGTTTTCATGCAGGAATCTGGGGATTTAATCGGAACAGTTGTAGATTTATTACCTTCTGGTCATGATTTATTAGAGGTGAAGTTTGATCCTGCTTTTGATGAAAAAAAAGCTGGAAAAACTGTTTTAATTCCTTTTGTCATGGAAATTGTTCCTGTTGTTGATTTGGAAAATCGGCGGATTGAAATTACTCCTCCTCCTGGTTTATTATCAATTAATGATTAACAGTATTTAATCAAAAATTCTTGTGGGGTAGACATCTTGACTACCCTACTGATCAATTGATAATTGACAATTGACAATTGATAATTGTTTCATCCAACGACGTGAACCAAAATATTTACAAGCTTCCGCAGCAATATTACTTGCTAATTCCAAGGATTGAGGAAAGTTATTTTGTAGGATATAATGACAAAAAGCACCATGAAAAATATCACCCGCGCCTAATGTATCAATGGTTTTAATTTTGGGAACATTAATCAACCCTTTTTCTTTATTACTTAAATATTCTATGGGTTTTTCTCCATGAGTAATGGCAATGTAAGGGATGTTAAAACCTTGCAAATAATTAAAAATATCTGCTTGATTTTTGCAGTTGGGAGGATAAAAGTTAGCCGAACAAATAGCATAATCTACAAAAGGTAAAATTTCTTCAAAACCTGCTTTCCAACTTCCTCCATCAATGACAACAGGAATATTTTTATTTTTCTTTTTATTTTTCTTTTTATTTTTCGCTTTTTCGGCAATGATTTTACTTACTGCCATTTGATGTCCATCAATTAAAATAATATCAATATTATCTAATATATCATCAGGAATAGAGTTAATATCAGCTTGGGTTTTTACGGCATTTATAGAAATTACTGCTCTTTCTCCTGTACCTTGGGTGACAATAATTGAAGATACTGGTGGGGATGTTTGTTTATTAGGATCTAAGTCAATTATTCTTACTTGGTAATTTGCTAAATCTGTAGTAATTAATTGTGTCATGGAATGAGAACCCAGAACACCTAAAAGTTGAGATTTATTACCCAAGTAACTAAATGTAACAGATGCGTTGGTTGCTGGTCCACCTGCTGCTACAGTATAATCATTAGCAACTAATTTTTGATTGTTCTGGGGTGGTGATTGGGCAAGGTAAATGAAATCTAAAGTAATTAAACCGACAAATAAAGCTGATTTAGTCATTGGTGATTGGTGATTGGTGATTGGAAAATTATACAGGAGAAACAGAAATTATGTTTAAGAACATGGCAATGGACGCACTGGGTTTAAGTGATATTGGTGCTGTGATTAAACCAGAAGATTATAATAAGGTTGATAGTGATGATTACGTAATGCACGAAGAAGGGGAAAAAATCTACTTTTTGATTAAATCAAAAACTGATGAATACTGTTTTACAAATTTAGCATTAATCCATCTTGATGGTAGTTCTGCTATGAGCAAAAAACGGTTACTAAATCGTTATAGCTACAGTCAAAATATCATTAGAGATGTAAGGTTAGAAACCGCAGGAACGGTAGATTTAGATATTGAAATTAAGTTTGTTATGGGGGATAAATCCTATTCTATTGATGTGGCAAAAAATTTTATTGCTCCCTTAAAAGATTTATACAAAGCATTGGTAAAAATTTCTTCCATTCAAAAAGAAAATGGAGTTTATTACCAATATGCTCAAACTAGCTTAAATACTGCTTCTAGTACAGTAGGTAGAGCAACTAATATTTCCACTTCAGAAGAACAGTTTAAGGCTATTAACTGGTATGCTTTTAATTGGTTAAAATATGCCCATGAAACTTATGTGAGAAAAGATTTTGGGGAAATTTTTGAGAAGTTTATTAATAATTAAGCAAGCATTCAGCTATCAGTAATCAGCTATCAGTTTTATTATCAAATAAGCAAAATTTTATTGATTTTTTTAGTTGTTTGCTGATAGCTGACGGCTGAATGCTTACACAAAAACAGCCTTCTACCTGTTGTCTTCTAAAAAATAATAATTATGGCAACTGAACCCAAACCAGGAACATTATACATTGTCGGGACACCGATTGGAAATCTCGAAGATATGACTTTTCGGGCGGTGAGAATATTACAATCTGTAGATATGATTGCGGCTGAAGATACCAGACATACAGGAAAATTGCTGCAACATTTTCAAATTAAAACACCGCAAATGAGTTATCATGAACATAATCGTAATAGTCGCATTCCTGAAATATTAGAATCTTTAAAATATGGAAAAGCGATCGCATTAGTTAGTGATGCGGGAATGCCAGGAATTTCTGATCCAGGATATGAGTTAATTAAAGCTTGTGTAGATGCAGAAATTGATGTTGTTCCTATTCCCAGTGCGACTGCTGCCATTACCGCTTTAAGTGCTTCTGGTTTACCCACAAATCGGTTTATATTTGATGGATTTTTACCTGCAAAAAGTCAACACAGAAGGGAATATTTAGAATCTTTGTTAATAGAAACCAGGACATTAGTATTTTATGAATCACCCCATCGGTTGCGGGAGACATTAAAAGATTTAGGAGATATATTAGGGAGCGATCGCCAGATAGTAATAGCTAGAGAATTAACTAAATTATATGAAGAATTTTGGCGAGGAACAATAGAAGAAGCGATCGCCCATTATCAACAAAAAGAACCCCAAGGAGAATATACCCTGTTAGTGGCAGGAATAGAACCCAGCAAACCACAAATTACAGAAGCAGAACTCAAAGCCGAACTATTAGCAATGATGAAACAAGGTGCTTCTCGTTCTCAAGCAAGTAGACAATTAGCAAAAGAAATATCAATTTCTCGGAATAAATTATATCAGTTGGCATTAACAATTGAAATAGATAATGAATAAAATTAATCTGCGTTTATCTGCGTTCAATATCAAAACAAAAAAAACAGGAGAAGATAAAAATAAATCTTCTTCCTGGTTAATAGCTACTAACACTTATTTCTCTGCGTTCTCTGCGCCTCTGCGGTTCGTTTCTTCCAAAAAATTAAGACACAAACGCAAAATCTGTATTTACATTCAAACCAATCACACCATTAACAACAGCAACAGTTTGACCAAGTAAACGCAAATTCTGGAGTCACGCCGAACAAAGTCTTGTACATGAGATCATATATCTCAGTATTATCCAGAGTGCTAGGTAATTCACCTGCATTCATCCCATAAGCTTTAGAACCCACATTCCGCACCCTCAACTGTCACAGATCAAAAAAGCCATTAAAGTAGTACATAATAACTAAAGGTAACTTAAAAGTTAAGAGGCTTAATGAGAGTAAATAGCATTAAGCTGGGTATGGAGTGAGAAAGTGAAACTTCGTAACGGGACACAGAGAGAAGATTCAATAGGAAAAAAATTCATTGTTCAGAAA
>NZ_JACJUZ010000175.1:0-1029 GCF_014299995.1 Sphaerospermopsis sp. LEGE 00249
GGCTTTTTCTTCCTGTTTCACCCTAGCAGTGTCGGCACTATCTAGTCCACAGTTCGACTTCGCTCACTGACCACAGGCTAACACGATCAATCTGACCGCTTCTTGTTTTAAATTAATCGCAGCGTTTAAATCTCTGTCAATCTCAAAGCCACAACTATCACATTTAAACACTCTTTGAGATAATGACAGTGATGATTTCTTTTCTCCACAAGTTGAGCAAGTTTTGCTACTGGGATAAAATCTATCCACAATTACTAACTTACTGCCATACAGTTGTGTTTTGTATTCCAACTGCCTTCTAAATTCATAAAAGCCCATATCGGCAATAGCTTTTGATAATTTCGCATTCGCTAACATCCCAGATACATTCAAATCTTCTATCCCTATCACCGCGTGGTTTTTGCTGATATAGGTGGTGATTTTGTGTAATGTATCTTTTCTGATATTGGCTATTTTTTGGTGTAATCTTGCTATTTTGATTTGGACTTTTCTATAATTATTTGAACCTACTTTTTTATGACGGTTCAAATATTGCATTCTTGCTAACTTTTTCTCATACTTTTTATAACTTTTTACTCCATCAAATACTTCTCCTGTTGATAATATTGCTAGATGATTTATTCCTAAATCAACTCCTACAAACTCTTGATTTTTCTGGGTTTGAGTCGTTTCTATTTCTATTTTCCAAGAGATAAACCACTTGTCAGCTTGTTTACTGATGGTGACAGATTTCGGTTTATATCCTGTAGGGAGAATTTCATAAGTTTTTATCCAACCAATTACGGGTACTTTTACCTTTCTGTAGTCAATTTTTATGGCACCATCTAAGGTAAAAGAATCATGTTTACCCTTTTTCTTAAACTTAGGAACTCCTTTACTTTTCTTGAAGAAAGATTTAAAAGCATCTGACAAATATCTTAATGCGTATTGAGGGGCGCATTTAGACACTTCATAATACCAAGGATGGGTAGATTTAATGGCTGCTACTAACCATTTGTGTAAATCTATGGCTGTGGGAAATTTGATTTT
>NZ_JACJUZ010000176.1:0-1027 GCF_014299995.1 Sphaerospermopsis sp. LEGE 00249
CCACCTACAGGAATTGGTTTACCACCTGCATCAATTGTAAAACTATCATTTTTCCCTTTCTTTTTGAAGTTGGGATATTTAGACTGTCCTTTAAAAAATCTCTGGAAAGCCTCACCTAAACTATCAAAGGCGTATTGAGTGATTTTCTGACAAATACCTTTTTCTTTAATCCATGCCAATTCAGGTTTTACATGGTTATTAAAGAATTTTTTGAGGATATATTTGTTTGGCTTTAATCCATCTTTATGCAAATCCTGCCAAGTAGCTAAACCCCAATTATAGGTAAACCTTGCTATACCAGCGTGTTTAGCCATTAATATTTCCTGGGTTTTGTTTAACTTGAGTTTTGTTTTGATAGATAAAAGCATTGCTCGACCTCAACACTGTATTTCTTTGCTGTCTAAAACTGACATATCTTGTGCAGGTTTGTCAATAGCATTTTTGAGATGATCCTTGATTTCTTGGGAGTAATTCCTCAATCCGTACAATCGACAAGAAAAGCAGTGGATAATTGCCATTAGGTCTTCCACTAATTCTTGTTGAGGTGATAAAGATTCCTGAGGGAGCAACTATGATCTGACACCTCACGGAACTTGCTAATTCCATAATAAAGTCAAAAGCAAACCGACACATTCTGTCTTTGTGCGCCACAACAATTGTCGATATTTCGCCTTTAAGCATTGATAACATAATTGATAAAAACTTTTTTCTTTTAAAGTTTAATCCGCCTCCAATCTCTGAAACCCAATCATCAACAGCTAACCCACGACTCAAACAAAATGTTTCCATCGCGGATACTTGGTTTCTGAGTTCGGGTTTTTGGCTACTCGAAGAAACTCTACAATAAACAACTACTTTTCGTTTTGAGTCTACAGGTTTTAATCCCTGGGTAATCAGTAAATCATCTTCAGTATAAAAACGATGCCCCGACAATGTTCTTTTGGCTGGAAGTCTTCCTTCAACATCCCATCTTTGCAAGGTCTTGACTGAAACTCCGATTTTTTTAGCAAATTCATGAGGTTTAAAC
>NZ_JACJUZ010000177.1:0-1027 GCF_014299995.1 Sphaerospermopsis sp. LEGE 00249
GATTGAGATTCTGCTGCAAGTGCTTGACGTTCAGTGCGTTTTTGGGTAGCGATCGCACCAGCAACTCCCTGTCTCAATTGTACCAAATTTGACTGCATTTCCAGAAAGGTTTGCTCCAAAACTTTTTCTGGATCTTCAGCACCATTCACCAAGCTGTTAACATTAGCACGAACTACCCGCAAAATGCGCTTCATCACTTCCATACTTAAATATGCTCCATTCAGGTTTTAGCAACCAGCAAATTTAGGCTTCTTTCCATGATCAATTCTGAATTATCAATTCTGAATTATCAATTATCAATTATCAACTATCAATTACCTATCATGGTTTTCGTACACGGGCTTTAATCCCTTTTGCCTGTAGTTGCTGTAAACGTTGTTTTGCTTCCTCTTCAGTCTTCAATGCACCAAGATAAATATACTTTTGTCCATCTGATAAATAAGCATCAGGAACAACTTGCCGCGCACTTGCTAAAGCATTATTGCCTTGATTATCAGCCACAATATAATAGTACCCATCCGCTGATGGTTTTATTTCTGTATTCAGTCCTGGTAAAGTTTCCTTGGGCTTGGGTATAGCGGCAACATTGGGGACTGAAGTTAGTGGAACTACTGGACTTATTGGTGTTTCGATGACTATGGGTTGGAGAGTAGCTGTCGGGGTTGGTTTAACTTTCGGTGTTAAACCTATTACATCATTAGGATCTCTCACCTGTGGAAACTCACGAGCCGCCAAGTTAGGATATTTGGGAATAGGTGTGATTTCTGGTTGGGCTACAGGTGAGGGATTACTTGCCGGAACATAAGTATTTTCACTATTTTTTAAGAAAATACGGTTAAAAAGTTGGCTCAAATGCAACTGTGGTAAAGTTCGGGAATTAAATACTACATAGCCTAAAGTTAAACTAGCTAACAGCAGCAGCAGCATAGAACCAATACCCAACGGTGACAGTAAACTGTCCTTGAGACTTCGCAGCAGTGGTTCACTGGGTTCTAAATCATCATCTGGGTGTTTGGGAGTATGATTT
>NZ_JACJUZ010000085.1:0-20072 GCF_014299995.1 Sphaerospermopsis sp. LEGE 00249
CCAATCACCAGTCCCCAGTCCCTAGCGATGCACTGAGCTTGTCGAAGTGTCCCCAATCACCAATCACCAGTCACCAGTCCCCAGTCACCAGTCACCAGTCACCAGTCCCCAGTCCCCAGTCACCAATCACCAGTCACCTGCCGCCATTTTACCTTAACAAAATGCGCTTCACGTCCCCAAGTGTCCCGTGTAAGAATGATATTTTCAATTGCAAGGTTAAAGGGGATAGCTGTTGTTAAATAACGTTGAACGAAAGCACCTAAATCTGGAGCAAGTTCAGAAGCCGTAGTTGCAGCTAATCCTAAACCTACTAGTTGCTCAACAGGTCTAAATGGTAGCATCACAGACACACCTATAGCAAATCCAGCAGTTAACAACATTGCTACAGATAAATTTGTACCGCAACGGGGATGTACTGCTAAATCCCATTCTCCGTTGGTAAGACGATATTGAGCTAGTGTTACTGCACGCCGTAAATAACTGATATTTACATCACCATAAAGGTAAAATCCCTGTTCTGTGGATAAACCACTTAATGATTCGTTATCAAACTGTACATGAGTAGGCTGTTTGGGAGAAGAATCAACACTTTTTGTCTCACTCAGAACCCAAACAGTAGCGTGTTCTAGGGCATGAACCTGACGCAGCATGAGAATTTCTTGTAAACCGGGTACAAAAGATAGCTGTTGTAGTAAGTCGGTATCTTGGTTTGGTGATGGTGCTATCAAGTCAAGATTAAAAAAGTTAAAGGGAAATGAGCTATTTGCATAAGAAGTTGGAGTATTCATTTTCCCCCAAGCGGATAAAGTAATATAGATTTCTTTCCAATGTAACGCTTGTACAACTAGATTATTGCTAATTTTTGTTGAAAAATAGCAGGAGTCATGAGTCAGTAGGGGTTTAGCAATGCTAAACCCTTTGGCCTAAATCAAACGAGAAATTCTGATATGTATGTCAGTTCCGATCGCAAAAATTCGCTGATTCCCAGAGCATCAACTTTTACTAGATAAAGTCACGGAACTTGTGGTAGAGGTTCACACTGAAAAATAAAGGTGAGGAGGAGAACAGTCTGTAAACCTCAAAATTGATCTTGCCAATTTTAGATTTTAGATTTTAGATTTTCGATTTTGATTGAGGTGTTTTGGTACTTGTACTTCAGAAGCAAGCTCAATACTCCACTCTTTGTCGGTTGTACCTATCTCAAATACTCGCTGCGCTGCTTACGCTTCGCTACCCCAAATCGAAAATCCAAAATGGTTGAACTTTTCAGCATCCACAGGGATTCATATTAATAAACTAACTCACATTTGAATCATTGTAGTTAGGTAATGTACAGCAATTCACATCGTTTAAACAGACCTTTCCCCACTGTAAAGCCCAGCGAACCAAAGCGACTCGGTTATCTGTCTTTGTTTTGGTGAGAATGTTGCTGATATGATTATCAACTGTACGTTTGCTAATCTCCAGTTTTGCTGCAATCTCTTGGTTAGTTAAGCCTGCGGCCACTAAGTCGATAATTTGCAGTTCTCTGTCTGACAGACTAACAGGGGTCCCAGACTCACTAGCAGCCATAGCTTATTTATTTCTCCCTTGGTATATGTACTTAATCACTCTTTCTAATTCTAAAAGATTCTCTCAGAGCTAGACGTTGTAAATGTTCCTAGTAATACTAAAGTCAATATTTTCTGGGAATTTAATCTGAAGGTTAATTTTCTTAAAAGCAAAATTTCTATAAAATATAACCTATTCATCAGTAAATATTCAGTGTTACTTCAGTGGTAAATTTTGGGTTTTTATAGCATTATGTACTATATAAAGTGATAAAAACTGCTATTTTATGGTTAACTGGAGACAAAGGAATAAAGATGCTTATACATTTTATACATATTCCTAATCCCAAGTCGTAAATCGAAAATGATATGAGTAATCCCCATGTTTTGTGTCTAGGCGAAGTTTTGTTTGATTGTTTAGCGGATCAAATGGGGCTAAAGCTGGAAGAAGTCAATTCTTGGACTCCCTACCCAGGGGGAGCGCCAGCTAATGTGGCTTGTGCTTTAGTTAAACTGGGAACGCCCGCAGGTTTTATTGGTGCTGTAGGAGAAGATCAACCAGGTAATGCACTGGTGAAGTTATTACAAGATGTAGGTGTAGATACAACGGGTGTGCAACGTCATCCGACAGCACCAACGCGACAAGTTTATGTAGTCAGGGATTTGACTGGCGATCGCTCTTTTGCTGGTTTTGGTAAATATGATACTAGCGAATTTGCCGACACCCGCTTACAAGCTAATCAATTACCCCATTCTTTGTTTAACGATGCTGATTTTTTGGTGTTGGGGACTTTGGAATTAGCTTATCCTGAAAGTGAGGCTGCTATTCATCAGGCATTGAAATTAGCGGAACAATATGATTTGAAAATCATCTTAGATGTGAATTGGCGACCTGTATTTTGGCAAGATGCTAATTTAGCAAAGCAAAAAATTGCAGCATTATTGCCACGTTTTGATTTCCTCAAACTCACAAAAGAGGAAGCATCATGGTTGTTTGATACTACAGACCCTGGAGCAATTACTTACAGATTAAACTCATTAGAAGGGGTTTTAGTCACCGATGGAGAAAATGGTTGTGCTTATTGTTTAGGTGAAAACGAAGGTAAATTACCAGCTTTTTCTATACCTGTGGTGGATACCACTGGTGCAGGAGATAGTTTTTTAGCTGGGTTTCTCCATCAGTTGAGTAAGTTGGGTATTCATAGTTTGAGAGATGCAGAAACAGCAAAACGAGTTGTTACATACTCTAGTGCGGTAGGGGCGTTGACTACTATTAAACCAGGTGCGATCGCATCCCAACCCACAGCAGAAGAAGTTGATGCTTTTTTAGCTGATCATCAACTTTAAAAATCAACAGTTTTCACTGATTGAAGTAATAGTACAATGAGGGGAATATCAAATACAATCAGCTGATATTCCCTTGAGATGAGATAATTTGTAGAGTTTGAATAACAACCCAAATATGACAAACCACAAATTAATGCTGGAAATTCCAGATAATCTATTTAAAAAATTGCATCACCTAGCCGAATTAACAGATCAATCAATCGAATCTTTAGCGGTGCAGAGTTTAACTAACAATTTACCCGTATTTTCTGAAAAAAAATACAACTTGGATGATTTGCTATCAAGAGTATCAACAGAAAATTTACACAATGAAATAGATACCGGAGAACCTGTTGGTCGTGAATGCTTCTGAGACAATATACATTCCCCAACAGGGAGATATAATTTGGATTCATTTTACTCCTCAAGTTGGAAGAGAGCAAGCTGGTAGACGGCCTGCCATTGTTATTTCACCCATAAAATATAATCGTCGAGTAGGCTTGGCTTTGGTTTGTCCAATTACCACAAAAGTAAAGGGCTATCCATTTGAGGTAATTTTGCCATCAGCTTTAGCTGTATCAGGAGTCATTTTAGCCGATCAGGTTAAATCCTTAGATTGGCAACAAAGAGAAGCCGATTTTATTTGTAAAGCACCGCCTGAAGTTACTGTTGAAGTCATCAGTTTATTAAGAACCTTAATGCCTTTGTAATGGGGATAATTATCAATCCACTGCACAAGAAGTTGATGCTTTTCTAGCTGCTCATCAACTTTAAAGGTTCTCAGTTATTAGTTCATTTACAGTGAAACAATTTGTAATCATACCCATATATTCCTGGCAACTTTTGATCATCAAGCAGACATTTTTCCACTTCCTGACTAATGGGAGCATGAAAATTAACCAACCATAAATCAAAAGGTCTTGGTAATTCTTTGATAGTTTTTTCTAGGGCTATAGTAGAAGTATTGGGGTTTTGGGCTTGATGGGCGAGGAGAAATTGAGTATTGTCAATATTAACTTGCAAACCAGAGAATTTTAATTCCCAAGCTATACCCATCATTTCCCCAGTTTGTACTAAACTTTTATGAGTTGTGGCAATGAGAACCGGGACTGAAGAATTTTGTTCAATAACAGGAAGAAATAAATCAGGGCGGTAATATTTGCGATAACCCAAATTAAAAGTAACTGTAATAGCACTGATTAACCCCATTACCCAAATCAGCATTACAGCTTGTTTGCCCGTAATACCCCATTTACCGATGTTGGGATTTTGATAACAAACTGCTAGACTTGCACCCAGTAAAATTATTACCGCTGGAAAATAAACAAAACTATAGCGAGCGCCCCTGGTAAGATCAATACCCAGGAAATAAGTAAAGAAGAAAAAGAAAGCGATCGCCCCTAACACTACCCCAATCAATACTTGAGTAATAGAACCAATTTCCGGTGCTTGTAATTGAACTTTTATCCCCCTAATTAAAATTGGCACTGCCCAAATAAAGAAAATTAACATCACCAACCCAGAGAAAATAACCACCGTTAAATCAGGTGCTTCCACTGGGAGTAAGGAAATCATAGTGATCCATGTACCTAAAGCTTGAAAAATGGGGCTAATCCAACCCAGTCCGACCCGTTCACTTTTAATCCACTCTGTCATACTACTGCTGTAGCGATTTTGTAACCAACCAGGCAACCACACTAACCCAGCAACAGCTGTACCAGCTACTACATAATAAAATCGCCACCACACAGGAGAGAACAACACCCAAGTTTTTGTCTGAGTTTGTTGTTTCCAAGCCACAAAAATCAAAGCTACAACTTCAGCGCCAAGAGTGATCACAAAAAAGAAATGAGTAGCAAAACCCAAGGCGTTAACTCCTACCCAAGCAATAATTAACCACAAAGGTAATAATTTTTGCTTTTCCAAGTGACGAACAGCAACTACCAAACAAGCTATCGAAAGCATCACCCACAGCATAGCCAAAGTATAATGACGGGCTTCTTGTGCTAAAAATACTGCGTAGGGTGAGACTGCCATCATTGCAGCCGCTAATTGTCCTACTAATGAAGAACGAAAAGCTAATTTACCTAAAAAATAAGCACAGGGAATAGAAACCACACCCAGTAAAGCCGGAAATGAACGTGCTGCCAACAAAGATACTAAACCTTCAGGGTGGGGAAATAGCCGCATCCACAGATGAACCAGCACAAAATATAGTGGTGGATGGTGGTCTTCTATAACTATATTAGAGATGACTTCTCCCACACCAACTGCGGGATTAATTTGTAATGGTTGTAATAAAATATCAGGAGCGATCGCCTGATCTAAAGGTACTGGTAAAAAACTATTGCCCAGGCTAAATACTAAAGTCGCAAATTCATCAGTCCAAGGCGGTTTGGCGGTTAAATTAGTCAAACGTAACCCTACACCAATAACGAACCAAATCAGCAGCAGTAAAAAATGAAACCAGGGAGCAGAAACGGTAGAGCGCCTATTATTCACGTCCATCTTTATTATTGGAAAATTGTTTTAAACAGCGTTCTTGTACTTTAACTACAGTTCCTCTCTTCAACAACTCTGATATAGTCACAAATTCATATCCCTGGGGAGTATAAGCTTTCAAAATTTCCTCCACTACCTCTACAGTATTATGGCGACTAGCATATACTCCTCCTTTTGCTACACCATCAGAATCATGTAAAAGAATGATTGAGCCATTATGAAAGTTATTTTCAAAAATTTTCATCATCTCTGCGGCAGATTTACCACGCCAGTCTTGTAAATCTACATCCCAAAAAATAATCGGTTTTTTGATCTGCTTTAAAACATTTGTGACAACAAAACCAGCACGACCAAAAGGGGGTCTAAAATGAACATTGTCTCGTGAGATTAATTGACTTCACTATCAATAACAGAGGCAATAATTGGGAAAATCTGAATTTCGATGGACGATGTTTGTCAAAACGCAGGAAAGAAAATCCCTGAGTCAAGGGGAGTCGTAGGGGCGAAGCATTCGGGCGACTAATTATAAATTTTTGTCCAAGGCTATTTTCCGAATGCTTCGCCCGTACAGGAGTCAGAAGTCGTAGGGGCGAAGCATTCGGGCGACTAATTATAAATTTTTGTCCAAGGCTATTTTCCGAATGCTTCGCCCGTACAGGAGTCAGAAGTCGTAGGGGCGAAGCATTCGGGCAATCAATTATCAATTTTATAAACAGGCTATTTTCCGAATGCTTCGCCCGTACAGGAGTCAGGAGTCGTAAGGGCGAAGCATTCGGGCGACTAATTATAAATTTTTGTCCAAGGCTATTTTCCGAATGCTTCGCCCGTACAGGAGTCAGAAGTCGTAGGGGCGAAGCATTCGGGCGACTAATTATAAATTTTTGTCCAAGGCTATTTTCCGAATGCTTCGCCCGTACAGGAGTCAGAAGTCGTAGGGGCGAAGCATTCGGGCAATCAATTATCAATTTTATAAACAGGCTATTTTCCGAATGCTTCGCCCGTACAGGAGTCAGGAGTCGTAAGGGCGAAGCATTCGGGCGACTAATTATAAATTTTTGTCCAAGGCTATTTTCCGAATGCTTCGCCCGTACAGGAGTCAGAAGTCGTAGGGGCGAAGCATTCGGGCGACTAATTATAAATTTTTGTCCAAGGCTATTTTCCGAATGCCTGTCTGCCGACAAGCAGGCTTCGCCCCTACTTCGCCCGTACAGGAGTCAGGAGTCAGGCAAAATTAATTTAAAACCAAATGCTTTGAGTTAGCTTTTTTGGATCGGAATATCAGGTATAATCATCAGATACAATTAAGTAATATTCCCTTCATCTTGTACCTAATTCATGTCTTTGATTATTGCTGGAGAACGCAGCGGAGTGGGCAAAACTACGGTGACACTTACACTTTTAGCCTCTTTGTCTCGTCGTGGTGTCAAAGTACAATCTTTTAAGGTTGGTCCAGATTATATTGATCCTATGTTTCATCAGTATGTTACTGGTCGTCCTTGTCGAAATTTAGATGCGGTTTTGACTTCAGAAAGTTATATTCAAAAATGTTTTCAGCGTCATTCCCAAGAATGTGAATATACTCTGGTTGAAGGAGTGATGGGTTTATTTGATGGTGTTGGTAATTCTTGGAATACAACCGAAAATGGCAATCATCAAATGGACTTTGCTAGTACAGCCCATGTTGCCAGATTATTAGATAGCCCGGTAATATTAGTAATTGATTGTAGTCGTTTGTCTGGTTCAGTGGCAGCGATCGCACATGGTTATTGTAGTTTGGATCAGAGAGTTAAAATTGCTGGATTAGTCTTAAATAGAGTAGGGAGCGATCGCCATTTATCTTTATTAAAAAATTCCTTGAAAACTCTCAACTTACCTATTTTGGGTGTTCTCAGAAGACAGGATAATATTACTATTCCTGATCGTCATCTGGGTTTAGTTCCTACTGGAGAATTACCAGAATTAGATGATGTAATTCATCGTCTTGCAGATTTAGGCGATCATTGTTTTGATTGGGAAAAATTACTACCACTATTACAAGTAACTGAAATTCTGTCTTCAGATGTTCCTAATTTTCAAATCAACGAACCGCACAGACACAGAGAAAGCGGAGAAATAAAAGAAAATCAAAAATCAAAAATCAAAATTGCTGTTGCACGGGATCAAGCTTTTAATTTCTATTATCAAGACAACTTAGATTTATTAGAGAACCTGGGAGCAGAATTAATATTTTGGAGTCCTTTAAAAGATACTCAATTACCAAAAGATATTCAAGGAATGTATTTTGGTGGTGGTTTTCCTGAAGTATTTGCACAAGAACTAGCAGCAAATATTAAAGTTATTCAAGAAGTAAAAACAGCGATTTTATCAGGAATACCCACCATTGCTGAATGTGGGGGTTTAATGTATTTGTGTGAAAATATTATTGATTTTGAAAATCAATCTTGGACAATGGTAGGAATATTACCCACATCTGCACAAATGGATAAAAAATTAACTTTAGGATATCGTCGCGCAGTAGTTTTAGAAAATAGCTTTTTATTAAATGCGGGTACAAATATTTATGGACATGAATTTCATCGTTCTCATGTAATTACAAACCCGCAAAAATCATTGTTTGATACCTATCGTTATGACTGTGAAGAAAATACAGGTTTTGAAGGATGGAATTTACCTAATATTCCTAATGTTCATGCTTCTTATGTTCATCAACATTGGGGAGAAAGTATAGAAATTCCCCAAAGGTTTTTACAAGAATGTTTAAAATTTAGTGCGGTACAAAAACCGTCAGGGAATGAATTCCCCAGGGGAAACGCATCTTATCAATAAGGACAATTCAATCTCAATAATGACCTAAAAATTCGCATTAACGTCTACATTATTGACAATAATTTAAACCATCACGATGACTCTGAAAAAATCAATCAAACGATAAATAAGGATTCCTTCGTTTGTACATAAAAATGGTGTTTTGTCAATAAAATTTAGATGCGTTTCCCCTGTTCCCTGTTAAGAGTTCCCTGTTCCCTCTTACCCAATTAGTAATTTAGCATAACAAGTACCGAAGAACCAGAATTAGTAATAATCATTACTAATTCTTGATTAGCTAATTCTTGGGGAAGTTGTAACAATAATTTACCTTGTGTATCAACTTTTGATTTAAGTCTTATTTGCATATAATTAACTCCTTAGTATCTTGGAATATTATACTACTAATTGCTTCTAACCTTCGGGATCTCCTAACTAATGACTAATGACTAATACTTTCATTGAGTTTACGAATAATACGAGATAATTGACGAATAATATTCACCGCTATTTCTGGAGTTTCTTCAATAGCATCATAAAGTTGCTCTTGGGTGAGTTCTAAACATTCACAAGCTTCTAAAGTTGTCACAGAAGCAGAACGAGACTGAGTATCAAATACTGCCATTTCTCCAAAGTATTTTCCTGTATCAACTTCTGCTAATTTTGTATCTCCGATATGGACTTTGACTTTACCTGAGACAATAATATAGAGCGATCGCCCTTCTTCTCCTTGTTTGAAAATACTGTGATTCGCAGGGTATGATAACTCATTCATCACAGAAGCAAGTCGCACGACAAAATCATCCCGCAATTCTTTAAAAATAGGTACGCGACGGACAAATAATAAACGATCAACGCTAGTAAGCATAATTACTGTTTATAAAATTAACGAGGTTTTGACAGAGTAAAAAGAGTAAAAAGAGTAAAATTTTAACCGTTAATTAGGGGTTGCTGAGAAAGTCTTTCCGTGAGGGCATAGGAGTCAGGAGTCAGGAGGAGATTTGAAAATTTCTTTGCCATCTCTTGAAATCCCAAAAAATGCACACTAATTTCTGTGTTTATCAGCGTGTAACCTTTGATATATCAAGGTTTTAGGTTTATTCAGCAAACCCTAATTAACCCTCAGAAGTAAATAATACCTTAATTTTGGTTACTCTGTAGTTTCTCTGTGAAAGATAGATGTATTTATACTGTTTATTAACGTGCAAATAAATGCGTATACTATTTATTTTATACCTATAAATGATTAAATAGGTGATGCTCACAAATATTTTCTATTTTCCTCTATTTTCCCTCAAGAAGTTTAGATTTCAGTCTTAACAGGAAAATTAATTACAATAGTCCCAGGGAAAAAACTATTAAGTAAATTAATCTTTACTAAAGTACAAAAACTACCATGATTATTGATATAATGAATTGGATTGTGAGGTATAAATAATATTTCATGTTAGCAGGATAGACTTGCTGGGAAAGTTCTACCTAAATTTTTGATATTGCTACTTGACATTTCTTGATTTACAGCTTCCTAGCTATGCTGAAAGGAGAAGTACGCATAACAGATAAAGAATTATATCTTTCTCCAAAAAAGCCTATTCCTCTACCTCCAAAACTTGTTAATTCAGGTAAAATCAACTTATCCCAATTATTGGTCTGCTTTTACAATGATTGGTAATTGGAATTAACAACTTTTAGAGGCAAAAGGCAAAAGCTGGAACTTTGATTTCCCCTATTCTCTATTCCCTATTCCCTATTCCTTAGAAAATCAATGTTTTTCAAATGGTGCTTTAGAGTTATTATCGTTTGCTTGGGTTTGTGGCTCATCTTGGATCTAGCTTCTCATTTAGGGGCGGAAATTTTTTGGTTTCAAGAAGTTGGTTATTTGCCAACTTTTCTAGTGCGGTTAATAACTCAAGGTGCTTTATGGGTGAGTGTTGTTAGCTTGAGTATGATCTATTTACTGGGAAATTTAATTTTAGCAAAACGTTGGCAATATCCCCAGTCTCTGAAAATTGAGCCAGCAAGAATTGAACAAACTACACTGAGTAGGGAACTAACAAATTTTCTGAGTCCGCAATATAAGCAAATTTATCAAACTCCGCCAATTGCGACAGGAAAGACACAAATTAAATTATTCTGGTTGTTACCGCTAACGTTAAGCTTGAGTTTTTTAGTGGGGTTAATTTTCAGCCATTATGGACAAGTTGCGTTAAGTTACTGGAATGGAGAAATTAATCAGGTTAATTCACCTTTTACTATCTTATTTAGACCAGAGATAGTTTGGAACTTGAGCATGAGAATTATTGGGCAAGTCTGGTATTTTGCTTTAGCGGTAGTGATGGCGATCGCTCTTTTGATATATTCTCAGTTTTTGCTGTGGGCGATCGCTATTATTTTTAGTTTCGGTTTTGGGTGGTTAATATCTCAACAATGGGAAAAAATCTTGTTGTATTTGCACTCCACCCCCTTCAACAGCACAGAACCTTTATTTGGCAAAGATATCAGCTTTTATATTTTTTCCCTTCCTCTCTGGGAACTGTTAGCTTTTTGGCTGATAGGTTTATTTTTATATGGTTTTCTTGCTGTTACTCTCACCTATCTTGTATCAGGAGACAGTATCAGTCAAGGCATTTTTCCTGGGTTTTCGCCCACACAAAAACGTCATTTATTCGGCTTAGGTGGCGGTTTAATGTTGGTGATAGCCTTTGGTTTTTGGTTAAGTCGTTATGAACTGGTTTATTCTCCCCGTGGGGTGAGTTTTGGGGCTAGTTTCACTGATGTTAAAATACAGTTGCCCGCTGATACCATGTTATGTGTTTTAGCTGTGGCGATCGCCTTTTATTTATTATGGCAAACTTTATTTTGGAAACCCAAATCTCAACATCATCAATGGGTAATTTATAGTTTAGGTATTTATTTATTATTATTAATTGCAGGTGATTTTATTGTACCTGCGGTTATCCAATCTTTTATAGTTCAACCCAATGAATTACAGAGAGAAACACCTTATATTCAACGCACTATCGCCCTCACTCGTCAAGCATTTGATTTAGAAGCCATAGATGCTCAAACTTTTAATCCCCAAGGAAAATTAACCCAAGCAGATATCAAAGCCAATGATTTAACTATTCGCAATATTCGGCTTTGGGATCAAGAACCACTATTAAAAACTAACCGACAATTACAACAAATTCGTCCTTATTATGCGTTTCCTGATGCCGATATTGATCGCTACATTATCAGCAACCAAACTAACCAACAAGAACCCCCAACAAATGAAAAACGTCAGGTACTAATAGCCGCCAGAGAATTAGATTATAATGCTGTCCCACAACAAGCACAAACATGGGTAAACCGCAATTTAATTTACACTCATGGTTATGGTTTTACCATGAGTCCAGTAAATACAGTTGCACCAGGTGGTTTACCAGAATATTTTGTCAAAGATATTAGTGGTAATGGTGCAGCTTTAACTACTGCTAATGCAGCTATTCGGGAAAGTATTCCTATTGGTGAACCGCGAATTTATTATGGAGAAATTTCTAATACTCATGTCATGACTGGGACAAAAGTTAAAGAATTAGATTATCCCAGTGGTAGTGATAACGTTTATAATACCTACGATGGCAGCGGTGGAATTAGAATAGGTTCTTTATGGAGACGGTGGTTATTTGCCACATATTTAAAAGACTGGCAAATGATATTTACACGGGACTCTCTACCAGAAACAAAGGTATTATTCCGGCGAAATATTAACCAAAGAATTAGAGCGATCGCCCCTTTTTTACAATTTGATAGTGAACCTTATATAGTTGCCGCTGATGCCAACCCAGATGATAAAAATCAACAATTTCCCGGTGCAAAAAATTATCTTTATTGGATAGTAGATGCTTACACTACCAGCAGTCATTATCCCTACTCAGATCAAAATAAAGACGGTATTAACTATATTCGTAATTCTGTTAAAATCGTCATTGATGCTTACAACGGCACTGTCAGATTTTATGTTGCTCAACCTCAAGATCCGCTAATTATTGCTTGGTCAAAAATTTTCCCGCAAATGTTCCAACCGCTAACAAATATGCCTATTAATCTCCTTAGTCATATTCGCTATCCGGTAGACTTTTTCAAAATTCAATCTGAGCGGTTAATGATTTATCATATTACTAACCCTCAAGTATTTTATAACCGGGAAGACCAATGGCAAATACCCCAAGAAATTTACGGAACTGAACCCCGTCAAGTTGAACCTTACTATTTAATTACCAGTCTTCCTGGTGTTCCTTTTGAAGAATTTATTTTATTGCTTCCTTACACACCAAAAGAAAGAACAAATTTAATTGCTTGGTTAGCAGCGCGTTCTGATGGAGAAAATTACGGTAAATTGCTGCTTTATAATTTTCCTAAAGAACGTTTAATTTATGGACCAGAACAAATAGAAGCTAGAATTAACCAAGATCCAGTAATTTCTCAACAAATTTCATTATGGAATCGTCAAGGATCAAGAGCAATACAAGGTAATCTTTTAATTGTTCCCATTGAACAATCTTTATTATATGTTGAGCCAATTTATTTAGAAGCAACCCAGAATAGTTTACCAACTTTGGTTAGGGTAGTTGTTGCCTATGAAAACCGCATTGTCATGGCACAGACATTAGAACAAGCTTTACAGGCGATTTTTCAGCCAGAAATAACACCAGCGCCGGCTATTATTCGTCCTGTGGAAGAAGAAGGTATACCGCCGGTTTAAAATAATTCGTAATTCGTAATTGATTCTGTCCTAAAGATGAGTTAGTATAGAACCTATGCAACAAATAGTCTCAAAATCACAGCTATAAATTGTCAAAATCAATAATTATGCTGTTAAGTGATTATCTTAATTCTAGTAGTTTGAAGTCATTTTCTATCAACGGCTTATTTGGCTATAAAGATGTGAAAATACCTTTTGATAAAGAAGCTGTTATTCTTATAGCTGAAAATGGTTCTGGTAAAACTACCATTTTAAATGCTCTTTACTATTCAATATCTTGTAAGTTTAGTAGATTAATTACCATTGATTTTGAATCGGTCGTTCTTGAATTTGCATCTGGAGTAAGTGTTGAAATTAAAAAAAGTGATTTAACTGCTTCTGCTTTAATTGAAACATTTAACTCTGTAGCATTTAGAGATGTTAGTATGGCTGGAAATATTATAATACCAGCTACTACTATAAAAGGTTTTGCTAGAACAATGATTGAGGAAAATTCAATCAATATTAAAAAAAATATTAGAGAAAATTTGCAGGAATCAATATTATATTTCCCTACTTATAGAAGGATTGAAGAAGAACTAAAAAATTTAGGTAATGAAGAATTAAATTTTGGTAAAGAGGATAAGCGATTAATTCAGTTTGGAATGGACGATGTAATTGCAAAATTTGATAGAATTGAAAAAAATATCAAAGATGCAACTTTAGAATTATTACCAAAAGTAAATGGTGAAATGTTAACTCAGTTTGTTGAAGTTACTACACCAACTCAAGAAATGAGGGATAGTATCCAACCTGAAACCTTAAATATAGTATTAAATAGAATAGGAAATAACATACCTGAAAATGATAAAAACAAAATAGAAGAACTGGTTAATTCAGGAAAAATAAAATCTCCCGAATATAATCAATTAGTTTATTATTTATCTAAACTGCTTGGCTTATATGAGCCACAAAGAGAAAAAGATCATTCGATTAAAAAATTTGCCGAAGTTTGTAATAAATATCTACATAAAAAACGTATTGTCTATGATGAAACAAGTGTAAAAATTTCCATAGTCCAAGAAATAAATAATCAACCAATAGATATTAGAAATTTATCCTCTGGTGAAAAACAAATTATATCCTTGTTTTCTAAAATTTATCTTGACTCAGATGATGAATACATAATTTTGTTTGATGAACCTGAACTTTCTCTTTCCCTGGAATGGCAAAGATTATTACTACCTGATATCTTGAAATCTGGTAAATGTAAACTGCTTTTAGCTGTCACACATTCACCATTCATTTTTGATAATGAGTTAGATACAAATGCAATAGATTTAGATGATTTTGTCACGGAAAAATAGAAAGAACTAAATTTAAAGCAAAATCACCTGTGTTCACAAGATCGTCAAAAAAGTTTTAGAGGTAAATTTGAAATTTATTTTTTATTCAAAATTATGCAAAAACTAATTGAAGAAGCAAATAAAGGCAATCCCAAGTATTTTACTAAAAAAATAAAAGTCACCTTAAATTTGCGGGAAACAACACTAATTTCTAATTTGTCCCAATATGCGGACACCCCAGATTGTCTAGTAAGTTATTTGGAATCTTTTAGAACTTCTGTGAATTAAAATTATCATAACACTTTGCGCGAAACCTGAATCTATAGTATTTTATTAATTGTAATTAACCAAATTTAGGAAAATTAATCATGCTATATCACTTAGATTTTCACGTTGAATACCCCGACGACATGACACAGCAAGAACTCTTTACCATTTGGAGTGAAGAAGCAGATGCAGCACTACAAGCAAAGCAAGCAGGAATTGTTGTAGATTTGTGGAAATGTGTGGGAACTCGTCGAGTAATTGTTATTGTTGATGTTCCCACACCTGACACACTGGATCAAATTCTCTTAGATTTACCTATCATGAAAAAAATGGGTCAAAATGTACAAGTAGAAGTAACTCCTTTGAGAAGATATGAAGACTTTGCAGCAGATGTAAAATCTCGGTTAGAGAAAAAATAAACATAAAGCAAAGGTAAGCATTCAGCCATCAGCTATCAGCTTTCAGTAGTCAGATTTTGCAAGCGTTGAATAAAACCCACAATTTGCAAACATTCTGACTCCTGTACAGGCGTTTGCGAAGCGTGCTGGAAGCATCAGCATTCGGGCAACAAATTATCAATTTTATCAACAAGCTATTTTCCTGTAAGGGCGAAGCATTCGGGCAACAAATTATCAATTTTATCAACAAGCTATTTTCCTGTAAGGGCGAAGCATTCGGGCAACAAATTATCAATTTTATCAACAAGCTATTTTCCGAATGCTTCGCCCCTACTTCTGATCAAATTTAGTATTTAATACTGGGAAAAATGAGGATGTCTATCATCTCACCAACAGCTAAACCTGAGATAGCAATAAATGTTAAAATCCAAAAAGAATATGTTTTGCTAAATCCAGAAAAACGCATTTCTAAATCAGCTAACAACGTGGTTGCTAATGGGATAAGAAATATGCTGAATAAAATTGACCAAATTGCTATTAAAGCGATGGATGCACTGAGAACCAAGACGACAACTAAAGTTTGAGAACCAAAAACTAAAAGATTTTCTAACCAAGAATTACTTTTTCTGACTATAGCTATAGCGATCGCCGCCACAAAAGCTCCTACTAACCAAACAATCTGATGCGCTGCTAAATACCATCCTAGCAGATTGTAAGCCAGCCAAAGTAATACTAATGCAGTTACAGGAATCCTTTGGAAAAATAGCAAGTTCATATTTCCCGATCCTATAATTAGGGGTTGCTGAGAAAGTCTTTCCGTGAGGGCATAGGAGTCAGGAGTCAGGAGTCAGGAGGAGATTTGAAAATTTCTTTGCCATCTCTTGAAATCCCAAAAAATGCACACTTTTTCCGGTATACCCTTCAAAACCCTTGCACTAATTTCTGTGTTTATCAGCCTCTAACCTTTGATATATCAAGGTTTTAGGTTTATTCAGCAAGCCCTAATTATTTTAACATCAATTTAATTGACCAAGAGATTATTTGTCTAATTCAAATAGACAATTTTTGACATTATTCCTCTATCCCCAGAATTATTTTAACACTCTCTCCCTACGGCTGCATTAATTTAATTAATTTGTAATTTTTGTCAATTTCTTACCTTGGATATACATTCAGATATTTACAAGCAAACCTATCGACAGAGATAGCCAAGGTTTTATTTTGTTACACCTATAATTGAATAAATAATCTAATTTTTCACAAATTGCTGAGAAAGCGTATTATATAGAGCAGGTAAATAATATGTATATTGAAGACATATTACAACATCAGGTAGATAAGGTAGCGTTAAATAAAACCTTTCATGGTTTAACACAAACCGAAAGTCAAAAGGAATACGCACAACAGGAAGGATTAAACATCTCCGATTTAGCAATAGCTTTAAGTCCACTCAGCTTTGTATTTATTTGGGCAATTTTTCTGTTTATTGTCCAAAAACTTCGTTCTCATGCAGACAATAAAATAGCTTTTAGTGTCAATAGTTTACATCAAGTTCCCTGTAAAAACTGTAAATTTTTCTCAAATAACCATTATTTGAAGTGTGCAGTGAGACCTGATATAGTTCTCACAGAAGAAGCTATGAATTGTTCTGAATACTGCCCCAAAAAAGGAAAATTTACACCAAACAAACTATTTAGATAGGGTGAAAAAAAAGTCTTTGACTTTTTCAGCAAACCCTACTTATTTCCTCCAGCAAGACAGCCCTCTGCCTCCTGCCTCCTAACTACTGACTCTTGTTATATTTTGCTATTAACTTCTTGACTTGAGCGGCCACAAGTGGATGGGAGTCTGTTTGCAAATGGGGTAGAATTTCTTGCAGCACTCGCTGGGAAACCACACTCAAGTATGAAATCACTGCTTCTCTGACAAAACCTGTAGGATGGCGCAAATTTGTCAAAATTTCCGTCGTTGTCAGTCGCACGTAAGCAGCTTGAGCAAAATGAAAACAGCAAGCTAAACACCAGTCAGAGAGCAAATTTCCCTGGTTGATAAGTTTACGGATGCGCTCATTAATGGAAATATTTTCATATTGCCAAAATCCCCCATCGACAAGATACTTGAGTTTTTCTGCTTCTGGTCTTCGATCTAAAATATTCAGCAATAGAGACTTACAAGGTAAATTTACAGTGTGGTCTAAAATTTCCAATCCCCTTGCTAAATTTATCAATGATTGAGATTGGAGATTAAAAGCTGCTGCCTGCATCTTTTCTGCTGGGTAAAGCAGTTTCAATAACAACAATAATCTGTCTCTGGCATCTAACTCTAATTCTAGAAGTGAGCGTTGTAGCAACTGGGCAATAGTGACAAGCCTTTCATTGCCATGATAATTTTCTAAAGACTCCAAATTATGAAAGTCTATATAGGCTGCATAAATTTCACCCAGAAATCCTAATTCTTGCTCAATTAACGCTTCTACTCGACTTTCAGAGAATTTATCTATAACATTGCTCTTGTCTGGGTGTTGGTAAATTTTCAGCAAGCTGCGGAGAATATGTTCCCTGCTAGTACCCGTGGATGTTTCCAAGTTTAGCCATAAAGTTTCTATTGCTTCTACTGTATCGATTTGAGCAATGGTACGCCAAGCGTACATTCTCACTACTTCGGGTTTATAAACATTCGTAGCCAGTTTTAATAACATGGGTATGGCTTCATTTTCCATACTCACTAAACATTGCATAGCTGTTATGCGAGTGGATTTATAATATAGTGCGGCTAAGAGTGTGGGATAGTATTCTTCCATGCCAGTAGCAGTAATCATTTCTAAAACCGCACAGCGTACTCGTAATGATTCATCTTGTAATAAATTGGGAATGTGAACCCGCAAAGCCTGTAAATAAACCACTTCTCTGAGCGCCCTGACTCCGTTGATCCTTTCTTGTTCTTGTTTATGGGTGAGCATTCGTCGTAGAGTTTTCGTAGCTGCGGCCTGTTGCATCGGTGTACCTTGACGCAATAGCAAGGCTGCTGCTGTGGCACGGATCAGTGAATGGTTTGGTGGTTCTATGTAAGGTTCTAAGAGACTTATATTCAGATTCTCTTCTGCTAACCAAACATAACGCATAGCCAAAGCAAAGACTTCTGGATCTAGGGTGGCTTGAGGCTGATCCAATAAGCGGCGAACTTCCGGCACGTACAGGGGCTTTGCTCCACTCAGCAACATAATTTCTAGGCTGGACTTTTGCAAATCTGAAGGTAATTTCACTAGCAATGGTGCTAAAACTTGTCCGGCACCGGGGAGATCGATTTGGGCTAAAACTTCTAAACAAGAGTGTTTATCGGTGTTGCTGCCTTTTTCTACTAAAGCTTTGATGATGCCCTGTTTGAAGGCGCGTAAACCAACAGTATTTGTACTTAATCCTACCCGTTCAGCACTTAAAACTAAGACATCAACATAGCGCGATCGCAATTCCCACACGACTTTTAAACAGGTAGCTGCCACTATGACGGTTTCACCGATTAATACCCATTTTTTTAGTCCTTGAGGTACAAATTGATCAATGATGTGTATGCTGCCAAAAATGGTTAACCCTGTTAAACCAGAGGCGATCGCTTCGGCTGTACCACTGGATAATGCCTGCATCCGGCTACGAATCCTCTCAGGAATAGGTTGATAAAGTGCTGGACCACTACTAATAACAAAGGTATAGCGTAGCAGTTCATCACAGAATTTGAGACTGATTAAACCCCAAAAAAATCCAGGTTCTTCGATAGCTGGAAATAATCCCAAAAATGAAATGGCCCCTGGTAATAAAAAGCCTACAGTCAGTGGTAAAAGTGCTGCTGTGAAAAACACCCCTAATTTTTCAATCAAGCGGCTGGAAATAAACCACTGAGTAGTTAATTCACACATTCCCACCAGCCCACCAAATACACCTAAGAAGCTGGCCAGTTGTTGTTCGCCTAAACTAGAATTGAGTTCCCGCAAATACTGAAAATCTATTAACAAGCCGATGGCTTGCAACAGCGCAAAAAAGGCGAATAATTGCCAAACATAGCGTTTTAGAGGTGTTTCTAGGCGGCGATGTCGAGATGCTTGTTCTTCGGTAATTTCTCGTTGAGGAGTGTAGGGGAAAGCAGAAGGATATTTATAAGTTAAATAAAATAAAATTCCTGAGCCTAATAAGATGACAATACAAGCGATGAGAATGACTTTATTCAGGTTGGCAAATCGCAGTAAAATTGGCAAACTAAACCCACTAATCACATCGGCTACTAATATGCCACTACTGACTAATGGGTAAGTGCGTTTAATTTCCCGAATGTTAAATAATTGATTGGCAACAATTGAGGTGTTAAGGTCATTAACTACATAACAAGCATCTACCCACAACCGGAGCAGAAACACAATAATTATTGCCAAGTAGGGATTATTTACACCACCATACAAGAATACTAATAGAAATAATGGCATCACCATCCCTGGTGCGATCGCCACTATTACCGCACGCAAGGGAAATACCTTTTGTAACCAAGAATATAAAACTACCAGTACAACACCTGTGACTGCACTAGCAATATAAATCCAGGGTAGTTGTCCCGCGCCATATTTATCCAAAAACAGTGCGACAGTGCTATCCTCAGCCCAGCGCAACCCTACAGATACAATTGTGTAGAAGGCAAACATCATCCAAGTACGTTCAAGCTCCTCTGGTCGGAGATTGACCAACTTCAGCATTCGTGCTAAAAAGCCTCTATCGCTTGTTAACCAGTGATTTTTTAATTCCATGCAGTTTTTTCTGGGGTAAGAAATAGGTAATCACAATGCAACAGCTAAGTAGGGTTTGCTGAAAAAGTTATCTGTGAAAGCTAGGTGACAGGTGACAGGTGCTACGCCACGGTGACAGTTTCAAAAGTTGGATAGGAACGATTTTTTCTTTAAGTAGGAATTAAGTGCAAGGTTTTTCAGTTGCCACCTCATAAAATCTCGCACTTTTTGAAAGCACTTCGGCTTACTTCGACACCGCCCTTCGACACCGCCCTTCGACACCGCCCTTCGACACCGCCCTTCGACACCGCCCTTCGACACCGCCCTTCGACACCGCCCTTCGACACCGCCCTTCGACACCGCCCTTCGACACCGCCCTTCGACACC
>NZ_JACJUZ010000086.1:0-19749 GCF_014299995.1 Sphaerospermopsis sp. LEGE 00249
GACTGGTGACTGGTGACTGGTGACTGGGGACTGGTGACTGGGGACTGGGGACTGGTGACTGGTGACTGGTGACTGGTGACTGGTGACTGGGGACTGGTGACTGGGGACTGGGGACTGGTGACTGGTGACTGGGTAATCACTTTTATGTTTTTTAATCAGCTTCCCTATTCCCTATTCCCTATTCCCTATTCCCTATTCCCTATTCCCTATTCCCTATTCCCTATTCCCTATTCCCTATTTAGTATATGAATTACTGGTTAATGAAATCTGAACCTTCTGTCTATAGTATTCTTGATTTACAAACTCAAAAACAAACTATTTGGGATGGTGTGCGGAATTATCAAGCACGGAATTTTTTAAAGCAAATGCAAATAGGAGATTTGGCTTTTTTCTATCATTCTAATGCTGAACCTCCAGGAATTTTCGGTTTGATGAAAATAGTAGAAACTGGTATTGCTGATCCAACTCAATTTGATACTAATAGTAAATATTATGATCCTAAGTCTACTCCTGAATCTCCCCGGTGGTTAACTGTAAAGGTAGAGTTTGCCGAGGTATTTTCTCAACCGATTTTTTTATCTACACTTAAAGAAAAATTTACGGGAGATGAATTATTAGTAGTTAAAAAAGGTAATCGTTTATCAGTAATTTCTGTAGGAGAATCTGTAGCAAAAAATATTTTAGCCATGAATAATTAATTATGCAAAAAATAGTTTATAATTGAAGTACAACTAAATTGTTGTTAAGAAATTAGACCTTATACAGACAAAATTTTTAGGCAATATATAGGCATATAGGCAATATATTTTATGCTCAACGGACCACTACATGAACAACCGCGCAACCAAAGAGCTACAGTAATTCGTACCAGTAATGAATTTATACTGCTGGAATGGTTAAAATCAACTGGTCGTCTAATAGCGCGTGAACATATAGAATCTGACCTGACCAGTGACGTTGAAGAAGAAATTTCCGAGATTATCGACCTCGACGATCTGGCTTATGATAATGATGATGATACAGGTTTAGATTTGGAAGACTAGGTTTGTCATAAAATCACGCAAAGATACCAATAAACTTATTTGAGTCTTTTTTGAGTCTTTTTTGAGTCTTTGCGTTTACCCTGGGGATATCCTGACAGAAATTGCGTAAGCTTTTAATCTTTTTTTAATTTTTTTTTAATCTTTAATCAACTGCTGCAAAGCTGCAAATAAATCCTTTGTTAAATCACTCACACCTTTTCTAGCAGCTTGTTTATTTCCCTGACATTTTTCCCATCTTTCTGTTACGGAAATCGGTTCACCGACAGTAATCATCGCTTGTTTTAAACCTAAACGTGGTCTTCCTGGTAAAGTCGAATCTTTAATTCTCGACAACATATCAAACATTAATAAAGTTGTTTCTGCAAATCTATCAGCGGTTGGTTTTTCTTGAATATAATTAGCTGTCACCGCTACAAAACTTTCGGCTATTCTCATGTGTTGCATTCGCAAATCTGCTTCTTCTGCTACCCAGTCAGCCAGACCACGTTTAAAAGGTGGTAAACTATAAATATCCTCGATATCATCACGATAAATATAATTCCAACCTGCTTCTTCTAAGCGCCGACATCTATCAATAAAATTACCTTGTGCCGTCACATTAAAATATTCTTCAGCCACCTGTAAAGCTGTATCCATTAAATTTCCTAACCTATTAATTAAAACCTGATTAGGGTTAGCTGTTTCTTCACCAATAATTACTGGTAAATCTCGATGATAAAAACGCCGATAAAAGTCTTCCATTTCCGTAATTAAATATTCTGCTAAACGAAAAAGTCGCTGACATAAAATTTCTTCCCTATTCTTGCCAGTGTAACTAATTTCTGCCACTGGTAAACCACTATCAGCTTCTAATTTTGATATTAGCCATTCTATTTTTTCCCAAGGTGGGTTAACATAACTATATTTAATACCAATAGGAATAATAAAAACCGTTTCTGGGCGGTTAGCTTTTTGCAAATCTTCCACACACCAAAAACTTATTTGTGCTACACCAGGTTCTAAAGGACTGACTATTCCACTATGACCATTTGTACCACCTTCAGGAGCGATCGCAATAGGCATTTCTGCATTCACAAATAAATTTCTTACCATTTGAATCGCATTTCTATCTACTTTTCTTCCCCTACGAACTGGTACACCACCGCAGCGAGAAAATAACCATCCTAACCAATTTCCCGCCCATAAAGTCATGCCTCTTTCATACATAAAATGACTATGAACAGGATATTTTAAATCAATGCCTTTTTCCCGCGCTACCTTGGGAACAATGCGAGAAAGCAAATATAGCATTGTTAAAGGATCTTCAACTTCTGGATGACGAAAAGCAATTAAAAATCTAATTTTACCCTCTTGAAATTCATGATATAATTTAGCTAACACTTCGGCGTTTTCAGCTTCTATGTTCACAATACCAGCAGGTAGCCAAGGTCTAGTTCTCACCCGTAAAATAAAAGGGAGAAAAAAAGACATCACCTTGAGTACCAACGGTTGAAAATTTGGGGGAATAAATTTTAATGGTGGTTGGGTGGAATGAATAGATTTAGGCAACTTTTTCTCCTGTAGTGTGGTAAAACATAAAACAATATGAGTGAGTATTGCAAATAGTAATTTATCCAGGTTATGAAATAAACAAACCGCAAAGTACGCAAAGTACACAAAGGGAAGAGAATGGATAAGGGGTTTTTTATCCATGCTATGATTTTAGCAAAGTTGGATGCTCACAAATTATGTAAATAGAAAGCGAAGATCGCAATTATCATAATTTTATGTGATTATACAAATATGTAAAACTACAAAAAATAAAACTTCTGAAATTATCTGCGTTTATCTGCGTTCATCTGCGTTTCCTAAAAACTCAAAAATATGCACACAACCCCAGAACAAAAACAATTTGCACCCGCAACCCAACGCAACCGCGAACCCATTTTAGAGGTACTTCAACAAGTCTTACCCACAACAGGAACAATTTTAGAAATAGCCAGTGGTACAGGAGAACACGCGGTATTTTTTGCACCTCATCTAGCACCGCGAAAATGGCTACCTTCTGACCCAAACCCCCTGTTAAGAGACAGTATCACAGCTTGGATGGCAGAATGTAAAAGTGATTATATTTACCCACCTTTAGATATAGATGTACAGTTACCCGTCTGGCCAGTTGAGAAAGAAACATTTACAGACTCGCCAATAGTTGCTATAGTCAATATTAATATGATTCATATTTCCCCTTGGTCAGCTTGTTCAGGACTGATGGCCGGGGCTGGACGAATTTTACCGCCAGATGGTATCCTTTATTTATACGGACCTTATAAACAAAAGGGTCAACATACCGCACCCAGTAACGCTGCTTTTGATGAGTCTTTGCGATCGCAAAACCCAGCTTGGGGAGTGCGTAATTTAGAAGATGTGGTAGAAGCAGCAAAAGCTGAAAATTTGACATTGCAGAAAATTTACCAAATGCCAGCAAATAATTTATCAGTTGTCTTCCAAAAAACCTAGATGGAGGTTAGCGGACTCGAACCGCTGACATCCTGCTTGCAAAGCAGGCGCTCTACCAACTGAGCTAAACCCCCGTTTTTCAAGTCAAAATTCAAAATTAAACAAGTTCCTCTTTTTCAGAAACGAGTTAACTTTAAACTTAAAGTAAATAATATCCTATTATTCTTTTTTTGTAAACAGATGAACCCAGAAAATAACCAAGAAAATATTATAGTTGTAGCTGCGCTGTATAAATTTGTCAGTTTACCCGATGATCAAGAACTGCAAGCACCGCTGTTATCTTTTTGTCAGCAACAAGGCATCAAAGGCACAATTTTACTAGCCAAAGAAGGCATTAACGGGACTATAGCTGGTTCTCGTTTTGCGATTGATGCGGTTTTGGGGTTTCTGCGTAGTGATGCGCGGTTAGCAGACTTAGAACACAAAGAATCATACACCGACACACCGCCATTTGAAAAGATGAAAGTGCGGTTAAAACGCGAAATTGTTACATTAGGAATACCGGAAGTTGACCCAAATGAAAAGGTAGGAAACTACGTCACTCCAAAGGAATGGAATGATTTGATTTCTGATCCAGAAGTAACAGTAGTTGATACCCGTAATGATTATGAAGTTAGTATAGGAACTTTCAAAAGGGCAAAAAATCCCCAAACGCAGATTTTCCGAGATTTTCCTGAATATGTAAGTAAAAACTTAGACCCGAACAAACATAAAAAAGTTGCCTTATTCTGTACTGGTGGTATTCGCTGCGAAAAAGCCACATCTTATATGCTGGCTCAAGGTTTTGAGGAAGTTTATCATCTCAAAGGGGGTATTCTGAAATACTTAGAAGAAGTCCCCAAAGAAGAAAGTTTATGGGAAGGGGAATGTTTTGTATTTGATGAACGGGTTGCGGTGCGTCACGGATTGGAAGAGGGCAGTTATGAGTTATGCTTCTGTTGTGGACATCCCATTGCTGAGGCTGATAAAACTTCACCTAAGTATGAAGAAGGTATTTCTTGTCCTCACTGTTTTGATAGTTTGACGGAGGAAAAAAGAGCAAGACAGCAGGAGAAGTGGAAGCAATATAAGTTACAGAATTTTTAAAGCTCACACAGAGTCGCAGAGATAAAACCTCTTTCCTTTGCGTACTTTGCGGTTCGTTATTCATAAATTTTTTAAATCTCAAAAATCCAAAAATTTTTCAACTCTCTTTTTTTCGCAATAACAAGCCTCTATTCTCAATATTATTGATAATATTATCAGTAATTTTACGAAGATCGGTTATTTCAGCCATTGATATTGACATACTCTTTTTTTCTGGTATGATGTATATATAATCCAAGGGAGTTGTATGTCAAGCTTTAGTTGCTCTTGGATGTGAGTATTTTGTCAAATAATGTAATTTTTGTTCCGTTTACTGCAATTTTTCCCTCTTGAGTGAGTTTATAAAAAGCGCGAGAAAGAGTTTCAGGAACAGTACCTAATAAAGCAGCTAATTGGGTTTTGGGTAAGTCTAATTCGACAACGTTAATATTACCGTTTTTCTGACTTAATTTTAATAGATAATTGGTTAATCTTTCTGGAACTTCTTGGAAAGAAAGAGCATTAACCAAGTGGGTTAAATGCCTGAGATGTCGTGCAAAAGTTCCTAACATTGCTATTGCTAAAGTGGGGTGTTGTTGTAAAACCATGAAAAATGAAGTTCTGGGAATAAACACAACTTCCGAAATTTCTATTGCTGCTGCGGATGCGGGGAAGTTTCCCCCATCAAAAGCGGGAACTTCTGCAAAGTATTCTGATATTTCAAAGATGTGTAATATTTGTTCTTTACCGTGGTTTGCTACTTTAAATACTTTGATTTTACCAGATTTAACAATAAAAAGTCCCGTTGCTGCGTCTCCTTCCCAAAATAGGGTTTCGTTTTTTTTGTATGTTTGGAGAATAGCAATATTAGCAACTGCTTGGAGTTGTTCATCAATGATGTTTTCAAAGATGGGGGTTTGGTGGAGGAAGTTTTTGACTTCTAGGACTTTTTCAGTGAGGGACATAAGGATTATTCTCGTTCATGTTTTTATTATTGTAAAGCCAAATCAATTGAATACTTTAGTCTGTAGCACTTTAGTCTACAATAGCTTAGTATTTTTCTATGCAAACAAGTAAACTAGATCAAAAATTAGGATCAGAAATACAACGTCGTCGTTTAGAAAAAGGTTGGTCACAAGAGTATCTAGCAGAAGTTACAGGTCTACATAGAACTTATATTAGCCAACTAGAACGAGGATTAAAAAGCCCTTCTGTAAGAGTTTTAAGTCATATTACCAAGGCTTTAAATGTAACCATGGGTGAATTTTTGCATGCTGTAGAGGAATCGTTAAGTGTTGACAAATAATGAGATTGAGAGATTAAAACAAGCTATTATTGCTACAGTTGCATCCCCAGTAATTGGGTCAATAGAAGATTATGCTTGGGAAGCTATTTTTCATTATGTTAAAGATATTCCGTTAACAGATCCAGCTTTAGGACGCAGTAAACTTTTATATGATGCAGTTGATATTGTAACTAAAACAGGTTGGTCATTGAAATCTCTCCAACTTAGTAATTTAAAAATTGGCAGTACATTTTTCTTTGTGATTCAAAGAGCAGATATTATCAGTAAAGCTGATCAACTTGGGTTTCCTGGTTTGACAGAATTATCTCCACCAGAAGAACTAGGTGCAGCTATTATTCAACATTGGAATGAGAAATTAATCACAAATCAATCATTACAAGGAGTTGAAAATAGTTATGAAAGCATACTGCTGAAAACCATTAAAGGTAATGAATATGTTTATTGTGAATATCCTTTATATCCACTTGATCCAACTATTTTTAATTGGGCTTGGACAGTAAACAAGAAAACTGGTAAAAGTGGTGCAGGTTTACAAGGAAGTGTAGGAGATAACGTTGATTTAGTTTGGTATAAAAATCAAAAACAACTTTTTAAAGCGAGAATTATTCCAGAAGCAGCAGTGAGGATAAATATTCAAAGAACTCGTCTTAACCCAGAGAATTATGTTAAGAAAATTCTGGCAGCTTTAGAAATGCAAAACTCCTAAATATCACTCTATATAATACACTCAGCTATAGTTTTAGCTAATAATGGAGGTACAGATTCACCAATTTGAGAAGCCATTTCTGTATATGTTCCTAAAAAGTGAAAAGTATCTGGATAAGAATGAAGTCGGGCAGCTTCGCGTATGGTAATGGTTCTATTTTGTGTGGGATGAAAAAATCTTCCAGAACCCGGATGAAAAACCCATCTTGTAATTGTTTTTGCTGGTTGATCCCAATAAAGTCTGCCATAAGCACCGCTATAATGTTTTTTAGGTGCTAATTCTGGAGGTAAATTTCTGGCATCTTGTCCTTCTTTTAACAGTTTTACTCTTGACATTTGAATTGGGCTTAAAGCACGAGCGATATGGTTTGTAATTTTGGTGCTGTTGTGTCTGATTAAAGATTGATAAGTTGTTTGTGGTTCTGAAGGATATTTTTCTTCAGCATATTTTTCTCCGGCATTTAGTTCCGGTAAATCTCCAATAGCATCTTTAACAGTAACAAGGCTGGAATTAGATTTTAATAGATTAGTTTGGTAAGGGTATTTTTCATCTTTATGCTGACTCTGAATATCATTATGTGTAGGATGAGGCATGATAATTGAACGATCTAAACTAGCAATAAAAAAAGCTCTGGCTCTTGTTTGAGGAACTCCATAGTTAGCAGCATTCAAAGATGATGATATAACTTTATACCCCAATAATTCAAGTTGATTTGTAATTTGATATTTGAATAAACCTTTATATGCTGTCAAAATTTCAGGAACGTTTTCCATAATAACGTAAAGAGGTCTAAACTCTTGGACAAAAGCTAAGAAAGTTTTATATAATTGATTTCTTGGATCGTCCATATAACGATATTCAGCAGGTATATTCCTAGAAAATCCCTGACAAGGAGGACCGCCAATAATTGCGTTTAGTTCTTCTTTTCTTAAACCTAAATATTCACGCAGTTCTAAAGGATTAACTTCTCGAATATCTTGATGTATCACTTTAGTATTTGGGAAGTTATGTTGATAGGTAGCTAAAGCTTTTTTGTTGGTATCAATAGCACATAACGCTTCAAAGCCAGCTAGTTGAAAGCCTGTGCTTAAACCACCTGCGCCAGCGAATAAGTCAATAATTTTATTGTTCATTCTTGAATACTATAGTATTCGCCAATTAATGTCAAGTGGTTTGTATTTCAATAATTGTAGGACTTACGCAACTGGCATATTTCTCTGTTCGTAGTAAGCGATTTATCGCTTATTTTTGGCACTAAAGTGCCTACTACAGACTTAAATTTAGACTTTCCTTGTGACACTTGCGTAAGTCCTGAATTGTTGGTTAACGTCAACACAATCAAACAAAACTTTACCAAACTTTACCAAGACACTTGACTTAAATCAAGGCTATCCTCAATCGCAATCACTACACTGTAAGCATCAAGAGTTGAGGAACGAATTATGTTCTGTAACCAATGTGAACAAACCACCCGTGGAGATGTCTGTCATCAGTGGGGTGCGTGTGGTAAAAGTCCCGAAGTAGATGCTTTACAAGATTTATTAGTACATTGTTTACGCGGACTTTCCCAAATAGCATTACAAGCAAAATCTTTAGGTATTAATACTCGTGACACCGATGAGTTTACCTGTGAAATGCTATTTTCCACATTAACCAATGTGAATTTTACAACTTCTGATTTTATCGCTTTTGTGAATCGGGCGATCGCAGTTCGTGAAAGTCTCAAATTAAAAATTCAAGCATTGGGTAATAAAGTTGTTGTTTCAACTATCAATAGTTTTAACCCTGCAATTAGTTTAACAGATCAAATTCAACAAGGTAAAAATTTAGAATTTGAATTTATCAGTCAATCTGCAAATAACGTTGATATTTTCTCTCTCAAACTTACAGTATTATATGGTTTAAAAGGTTTAGCTGCTTACGCTTTCCATGCTTTAGAATTAAATCAGCATGATGAAAGTTTATATACATTCTGTCATGAAGTGTTGGCTAATTTAGATGACCAAGATAAAACTTTACAAGATTGGTTAAACTTAGCTTTAAAAGTTGGGGAAATGAACTTAAAAGCAATGCAGCTTTTAGACGCAGGAAATACTGAAACCTTTGGACATCCTACACCCACACCTGTAAATTTAGGACATATAAAAGGAAAAGCAATTCTCGTTTCTGGACATGATTTATTAGCATTAAAAGCTATTTTAGAAGCAACTGCAGGAACAGAAATTAAAGTTTACACTCATGGGGAATTATTACCAGCGCATGGTTATCCAAAATTAAAAGCAAAATACCCCCATCTTTATGGACATTATGGTACAGCATGGCAAAATCAAACCCATGAATTTGAACATTTTCCTGGTGCGATCGCCATGACTACCAATTGTCTTGTACCACCCCATGAAACTTACAAAAACAAAGTATTTACATTAGGTCCAGTGGGTTATCCTGGTTTACAACATTTGAGTATTTCTGATGTTTCACCCATCATTAATAAAGCCTTAGAACTACCAGGTTTTACAGATGAAGAAAACAAAGGAATAGTAACCACAGGTTTTGCCAGAAATGCAGTTTTAGGAGTTGCAGAAACAGTAATTGATGCTGTAAAATCAGGAGACATCAAACACTTCTTTTTAGTAGGTGGTTGTGATGGTGCAAAACCAGGCAGAAACTACTACAGCGACTTAGTAGAACAAGTTCCTAATGATTGTGTAGTCTTAACATTAGGTTGTGGAAAATTCCGCTTTTTTGATAAACAATTAGGTGATATTGGCGGTATTCCCAGATTATTAGATGTGGGACAATGTAATGATGCTTATTCAGCAATTCAAATTGCCGTAGCTTTAGCAAATGCCTTTGAAGTAGGAGTGAATGAACTACCATTATCAATGATAATATCATGGTATGAACAAAAGGCGATCGCCGTTTTACTAACCTTACTTCATTTAGGTATTCAAAATATTCGCATCGGTCTAACCCTTCCCGCATTCCTATCAGCAAACGTCATCAAACTACTATCAGAAACCTATCATTTACAACTCATCACCACACCAGAAAAAGACCTAGCAGAGTGTCTTAGTTAAACCTAGAAATAAAATAAAAATAAGCCCCCCTAAAAAAGGGGGGTTAGGGTGATATTTGATATTACCAATTACCTATTCTATCCTCATCCCAAACTTCTAACTTTAACTCTTGCAGATAACTTAAACCATTAGAAATTTGCGTTTCAGTTCCCTGTAAATCTAAATCAAACCAACCATCACTAATAGCATCCTGACCTAAAAAAGCAGCTTTGATATTGATAGTTAAACCATAATCAGAAACCAGACGAGAAATAACAGGTTCTTGATGATAATCCTTGGTAATTCTCACCCTAATTCTCTGACTTGTCAACAGATTTTTCTCACTCATAAAAACCCCCAAAAAATAAAATTAACACCCCAAAAACCCTCTTAAACCTCTTCTCTTCGTGTCCTTTGCGTACTTCGTGGTTCGTTCAAAACAACAACTTAATATTTAACGAACCGCAAAGAACGCAAAGAGCGCAAAGTAAGAATTATTCCACATCCTTAATACGAGTTTTCCTCTCCAAAACTTCCTTCACAACCAAAGTTACCACCGCCAAAAGTGCCAACAAAACCGCTGCCGAAAAAGCTGCTTCCGTCTCATATTGCTTATAGGCATCTTCCACAAACAAAGGCAAACTTTGGGTCTTACTCGCTATGTTTCCAGACACCACAGAAACTGCCCCAAATTCACCCATAGCTCTGGCATTTGTTAAAATTAAACCATAGAGTAAACCCCAACGAATACTAGGTAAAGTCACACGCCAAAAAGTTTGCCACTCATTTGCACCCAAAGTTTTCGCTGCTTCTTCCGGGTCTTTCCCAAACTCTTCCAAAACCGGAATAACTTCCCTAGCAACAAAAGGCATACTCACAAAAGAAGTAGCTAAAACCATTCCTGGAAAAGCAAAAATGATTTGAATATCATGACTTTGCAGCCAAGGACCAAACCAACCTTGTCTACCATAGAGTAAAACAATCATCAAACCTGCAACAACTGGAGAGATAGAAAAAGGCAGGTCTATGATACTCAAAACTATAGCACGACCAGGGAATTTATGGCGAGCGATCGCCCAAGCTGCACACAAACCAAAAACAGTATTGATAGGTATAGAAATCACCGCTAATAATAAAGTTAACCAAGCAGCATGGAGAAAGTCTATTCTGGCTAAGTTCTCAAAAAATGGTCCAATTCCCTTTTTAAAGGCTTGGTAAAAAACATTAATAGTTGGGATATACTGCACCAGAAATAAATAAGCAACAGCTATCCCAATTAAAACCCCTGGAACCCAACTTTGTTTTGGTTTACCTGTTGTCATATCTTCTTGCCCAAGCTTGTAATAAATTAATTGCTAAGAGTAAAACTAGAGAAATTGCCAATAAAACAACCCCTATCACCGTTGCACCTGAATAATCATATTGTTCTAAACGTTGGAAAATTAACACTGGTGCAATTAAATCTTGAAACGGTGTGTTAGAAGCAATAATTACCGTCGAACCATACTCACCCACTGCACGGGAAAAACCCAAAGCAATACCAGTTAAAATTGTGGGAAATAAAGGCGGTAAAATCACCTTTGTAAAAGTTGTCCACTGAGAAGCGCCCAAACTCCAAGCTACTTCTTCAAGTTCCTTTTCCATCTCTTGCAATACAGGTTGTACAGTCCTCACCACAAACGGCAAAGATATATAAATCATCGCTACACCTACACCTAAGCGAGTAAAAGAAACTTTTATACCTAAAGGTGCAAGTAAAGAACCTATCCAACCATTATCACTGTACACGGTAGCTAAAGTTAAACCTGCTACCGATGTCGGCAAAGCAAAGGGTAAATCTACGGTAGCATCAAAAATTCGCTTTAAAGGGAAATCGTACCGCACCAAAACCCAAGCAATCAATGTACCAAATATACCATTAACAGCAGCAGCCAAAAATGAAGTTACAAAAGTTACATTATAAGTTGCTAATGCTAATTCACTGGTAGCAATTTCCCAAAACTTTGCAGGTGGTTCTGTACTAGCTTTGAAAAACATAGCCGCAATAGGCAGAAACAACATGAAAGCTAGGTATAAAATTGTAATTCGCCAAGTCCAAGGTAGACGAATTACTTTATCTAAAAACACCTTGACAACAGAAGGTTTTTTCTCAGTTTGCAAACTTGTAGATACAGCCATAATTCAAACTTCAACAGTTTCAACAATTACCAATCACCAATTATCTTTTTTTAGCTTGAATTTGATCAAATAATGCCCCATCATCAAAAAACTTTTTCTGCACAGTATCCCAACCACCTAAATCTTCAACTGTACCCAAAGTTTTCACAGGGGGATATTTATCAGCAAATTCCTTAGTTTTAGCTACGGTTTCATCCACAGGACGAAAACCAACTTTAGCAAATTCTGTTTGCGCTTCAGGAGTAAATAGGTACTGAACAAAAGCCTCCACTACTTCCCTATTTCCATGTTTATCAACATTCTTATCCACAATCGCAACAGGATTATCAATAGAAACATTCACATCAGGAACCACATAATTTACCTTCACTCCCTTTTCTTGTGCCAAGACAATTTCATTTTCATAATTAATCAAAGCATCACCCTGACTTTGTTTAAAAAATGCGTCTGTAGCTTCACGTGCATCCCTAGTTAAAATAGGAACGTTATTGTAAACCTTGGTAACAAACTCTATCGCTTTAGCCTCATCGCCTCCAGTTTTAATTGCAGAGTTCCACAAAGCCACGAAATTCCAACGCGCCACACCAGATGTTTTCGGATCGGCAGTAATTACTTTTACACCATCTTTAGCTAAATCTGCCCAGGTTTTGATTCCTTTAGGATTACCTTCACGAGTCACTAAAGCAGCTACAGACTTAGAAACAATAGCATTATTAGGAGCTTCCTTTTCCCATCCTGGCTGAATTAAACCCGCTTTTTCAATTTTTTGGGTATCCAAAGCCAATGCTAAATGAACAATATCAGCCTCTAATCCATCAATAACAGCCCGTGTTTGCGAACCTGAACCGCCATAACTTTGTTTAAATGTCACCTTTTGTCCATGTTCTTTTTGCCATTTTTCCACAAACTTAGGAATTATCGCTTCGTGGGCTGTTTTCGTCACAGCAAAAGAGACTAGGGTAATTTCTACATCTTTCTTTTTAGCATCTGTAGAAGTTGGATTTTGAGTATTACTCTCATTCCCACTACTACAAGCAGCAAGTGCCACACTCAAAAATGCTCCTGCTAAAAACAGGGATAGAAAACTTTTTACCGATTTTATACGTAACCGTGGACGCTGCCACCAACTCATACTCTGTTCTCCTGGAAATCTGAATTGTGGATAAACTTCACTTTCACGATAGGGAATATGGGGATTGTAGCAGATTTGAGGGAAATATATTTTTGATCACCTCATGATCACATCAAAATAACTCCCAACTTTGGATATATTTATAACTTTATGTTATCAAACACGCATAATTTATTATAAAAATAAATACACGCTTTTTTCGATAGATATTTTGTACTTTATATCTTGATTTTCGCGATCGCATCTGATACGCTCTGTTTTTGTAAGCAAATTACAGTTAGTCTATCAAATTACCGTAGATTATTTGAATACCACAGGAACACCTTTTATGACATACAAATCCGAAAAATCAGCGAAACTCCTGCCTGTAAAAACAGCATCAACCGTCTTGTTAGCAATCAGTGTCAGTGCAACTACGGCATTTCCTGTATTTGCAAGAACTACAGCCCAAAATAAACAACTAATTAGTCAAAATACTCAAAAAGTAGAAATTACCTTGGTGACTTATGCAGTAACAAAAGCTGCTTACAGTAAAATCATTCCGCAGTTTGTAGCCAAATGGAAACGAGAAAAAGGTCAGGATGTCGTCATTCGCGAAAGTTATGGTGGTTCAGGTTCTCAAACCCGTGCTGTCATTGATGGTTTACCAGCCGATGTAGTAGCATTAGCCCTAGCCTTGGATACCAAAAAAATCGAACAAGCAGGTTTAATTAACCGTGGTTGGGAAAAAGAAGCGCCCAACAACTCAATAATTACCCGCTCAGTGGTAGCATTAGAAACACGTCCAGGTAATCCTAAAGGCATCAAAACCTGGAATGATTTAATCAAACCGGGAGTAAAAATAGTCACAGCTAACCCCAAGACATCTGGTGGTGCAAGGTGGAATTTTTTGGCTTTGTGGGGTGCAATAACACAAAACGGAGGCAACGAAACCCAAGCATTAAACTTTGTGCAACAAGTATTTAGAAATGTAGTAGTATTACCCAAAGATGCCAGAGAATCAAGTGACGCTTTTTTCAAAAAAAATCAAGGTGATGTACTAATCAACTATGAGAACGAAGTAATTTTAGCAGCACAACAAGGAAAAACAGATACATCTTATGTAGTACCTTCCACGAATATTTCCATTGAAGGACCTGTAGCAGTAGTTGATAAAAATGTAGATAAACGCGGTACTCGTGAAGTATCAGAAGCATTTGTCAAGTTTTTATTTACACCAGAAGCCCAGAGAGAATTTGCCAAAGTTGGTTTTAGACCAGTTAACCCAACTGTAACCAAAGAAGTACAAAATAAATTTCCCAGAATCAGCAAACTTTATACAGTCGGTACTTTAGGTGGTTGGGATGCTGTGCAGAAGAAATTTTTTGATGATGGTGCTATTTTTGATAAAATTCAATCTAGAAAGAGATAGGGAACAGGGAATAGGGAATAGGGAATAGGAAATAGAAGGCAAAAGGCAAAAGTTATATTCTTTCCTGAACTTCTGAACTCCTGAACTTCTGAACTCCTAAATTAGACTTCTCCGAAAAAGATGTAGGGACAATTCATGAATTGTCCCTACGAATGGGTTTCAGGTTATGCTTATGTCATTTTCGGAGATGTCTATTTAAAAAAATCTCTGCCAAAATCCCCACAATTTGATACCCTAGCTTAAACAGATTTGAGAAAAATGAAAGAGTGGAAATTCAACTTGGGCGGGGAAAAATGGCTCGCCGAGCCTACGGCATTGACGAAATAGCTTTAGTCCCCGGTAACAGAACATTAGATCCGAGTCTAGCGGATACAAAGTGGAAAATTGGTAATATTGAACGAGAAATACCCATTATTGCTAGTGCAATGGATGGTGTAGTAGATGTTGGTATGGCGGTGCGTCTATCCCAGTTAGGAGCTTTAGGAGTTCTTAACCTAGAGGGTATTCAAACGCGATATGATGACCCAAATCCGATATTAGATCGCATTGCTTCAGTGGGCAAAGATGAATTTGTGGGACTGATGCAAGAACTTTATGCCGAACCGATCAAGCCCAAACTCATTGAAAAACGTATTCAGGAAATTAAACAACAAGGCGGTATTGCGGCAGTTAGTGCAACACCAGTAGGAGCAAGCAAATATGGTGAAGTAGTAGCTAAAGCTGGGGCTGATTTATTTTTTATCCAAGCTACAGTAGTTTCTACAGATCACCTTTCTCCAGAGTCTATTAAACCTTTAGACTTAGCACAGTTTTGCCAGTCTATGCCTATTCCCGTAGTTTTGGGTAACTGCGTTACATATCAAGTCACCTTGCATTTAATGAAAGCAGGTGCATCCGCAGTGTTAGTAGGGATTGGACCCGGTGCAGCTTGTACATCCCGTGGGGTTTTAGGTGTGGGTATACCCCAAGCCACAGCAGTTGCCGACTGTGCCGCTGCCAGAGATGACTTTTATCAAGAAACGGGCAAATATGTACCTGTCATTGCCGATGGTGGTTTAATCACCGGTGGCGACATTTGTAAATGTATTGCTTGCGGTGCTGATGGCGTAATGATTGGTTCACCCTTTGCCAGAGCCGCAGAAGCCCCAGGACGGGGTTATCATTGGGGAATGGCAACTCCTAGCCCAGTGCTGCCCCGTGGTACTCGTATTCGTGTGGGTACAACTGGAACTCTAGAACAAATACTCAGAGGTCCAGCAGCATTAGATGATGGTACTCACAACCTGCTTGGCGCATTAAAAACCAGCATGGGTACATTAGGAGCAAAAGACCTAAAAGAAATGCAGCAAGTAGAAGTAGTTATTGCTCCCTCTCTGTTGACAGAAGGCAAAGTTTACCAAAAAGCCCAACAGTTGGGTATGGGTAAATAAATAGGTGATTGGTGATTGGTGACTGGTGACTGGTGACTGGGGACTGGTGACTGGGGACTGGGGACTGGTGACTGGTGACTGGTGACTGGGAAGACTAATATGTTACTTCCTATTCCCTGTCCCCTGTTCCCTGTTCCCTGTTCCCTCAAACAAAAATTTTTTCCCAGCAAACCTAAACAATCACTGGAAAAATCCCAACTGTAGCCTACAATAGAAATAGCGGAGACAAATGTTTCCGTTCACTCCTCACACCACACTCCGCCCGGACTACTGTTCGGGCGGTTCCTTATAATTATCCATAAATTCCATAGCTTCTTTGCAAATGTACATCCTTCACTCCCAAGCTGATGTTTTTGCTATGGTAGAATTTTCACTAAACTCATAAATATAATAGGCAAAGGTTGTTAGGAATGTCAGCAGCAGCACAAGTTACAGATTCTAGTTTTAAGCAGGAAGTGCTAGATAGCGAAGTACCCGTTTTAGTTGACTTCTGGGCTCCCTGGTGCGGTCCTTGTCGCATGGTGGCTCCTGTGGTTGAGGAAATCGCCAGTCAGTATGAAGGTCAAGTCAAAGTAGTGAAAGTTAATACTGATGAAAATCCTCAAGTTGCTAGTCAGTATGGCATCCGCAGCATTCCCACATTAATGATTTTTAAAGGTGGACAAAAAGTGGATATGGTAGTTGGTGCTGTGCCTAAAACTACATTATCTCAAACTTTGGAAAAACATCTTTAAACCTCAACTGCTTACAAATTTAATTGATTTGTCGTGTTTTAGGTAAATATTTGTTAATTGGTTTCTGAGGCGCAAAGTTTGCGTCTCCAGAAAACTTTCTGCACAACAAGCCAGACAATTTGCAATTGATGATTTTTGGGGAAACCGGAAAAATCTTGACCCTATGACCACCTAAATTATACAAACCCCTTTTGGGTAAATGTTTCCGCTTGCGGCAGCGTAGGTAGTTCACATAAAATATAATGCCATTGTTGTGGCAGTTCTCATGACCTCTCAAGAGTCCTTTGAAATACTAGAGTCCCTCCAAGCTGATATTGCTGAGTTAATAGATCGTCTACCGACCTTAAAACATCGGCAATTTATCCAGCAGGCACTTGCTACTATAGTTCGTTTAGCTGATAGTGAAATTGATCGTCTTGATTGGAAGATACTATCTGCGGCTTTAGCAGATATGGAAAGAGGCTTCCAACTCTTTTATGATTATCGACACACTCGCAAAGTTACTATCTTTGGTTCTGCTCGTTTAGCACCAGAAACCCCTGATTACCAAATGGCAGTTCAATTTGCTCGCGCTGTATCTCAACTAGGATTTATGGTGATGACAGGTGGTGGTGGTGGTATCATGCAAGCTGGCCAAGAAGGTGCAGGAAGAAACAATTCTTTTGGTTTAAATATTCAGTTACCTTTTGAGCAACAGGCTAACCCTTTTATTGAAGGTGATCCTAAACTCATTCACTTTAAATATTTCTTTACCCGCAAACTCTTTTTGCTCAAAGAAAGTGATGCTGTAGCTTTGTTTCCCGGTGGCTTTGGCACTCAAGATGAAGCTTTTGAATGTATGACATTAAGCCAAACAGGTAAATTCGGTCCTGTTCCTGTGGTTCTCATCGATCCTCCTGGTGGTGATTATTGGCACTCTTGGAGTAAATATATTGATGACCAATTGGTGGCAAAAGGTCTTGTGAGTCCAGAAGATCCTAGTCTGTACACAGTTACAGATAATCTAGAGGTGGCTTGCAATGCCATTACCCGTTTTTACCAAGTTTATCACTCCAGCCGCTACGTAGGTGATCTATTGGTGATTCGTCTCAGACACGAGTTATCAAATGAATTGGTGGAACAATTAAATACTGAATTTAAAGACATTCTGGTTCAAGGCAAAATTGAAAAAAGTCAGGTATTACCTCAAGAAGGTCAAGATGAAACCTCTGATTTACCCCGCCTTATTTTATACTTCAATCAAAGAGATTTGGGGCGTTTGTATCAGATGATTGCAGCGATTAATAAGTTAGGTATTCCTACCCCAGAGGAAACAGCCCATCCAGAAAGAAAGTAATTTGGTGATTGGTGATTGGTGATTGGTGATTGGGGACACTTCGACAAGCTCAGTGCATCGCTGGGGACTGGTGATTGGATAAAAATAACTAATAACTAATAACTAATGACTAATGACTAATAACTAATGATTGAGTTTTCCTGGTGGCAAGTTTTCCAGATAGTAAGCGCGTTGCATAAATGCGGGATGAATTGGCGTTTGAAACCGTTGAAAATTCGTTCTAAATTGGGCGAAATCATCCCATGATTCAGCAACGCCATAGTAAGAAGTGGAATTAAAAGGCATAATAGGCCAACACTGCAAACAATTATTAGATATCTGAAAAAAGATAGAGGAATTAAATATGCTGGAATTATTAGGTTCAGGTTTGGTTTCACTTTGGCTCGATATGGCTGGAGTCAAAATCCAACCTGTAAATGCTTTACAAGCATTGGCTTGGCAAAGTAGTCCTGGCTTTGTTATTGCACCTGATCCCAACCCAGCCGGAGCTATGACAGTACAGGAATATCTCAAGGAGTTGATGACTTCTAAGCTGGTAACGGAAAATCTGATCCAGCAACAGGGAGTTTGGTTGCAGTCGGGTCCGATGTTAATGGCTAATCACCAAGGTACAATTCCTCTACCCGCAGCATCTTTAACTAAGGTGGCCACTTCATTAGCAACTTTTAAAATTTTGGGACCAAACCATCAATTTGAAACTTTGATTAGTGCTACAGGTCCTATAGTTAATGGGGTAGTACAGGGTGATTTGGTGATTACTGCTGGTGGTGATCCGATGTTTGTCGGAGAGGAAGCGATCGCTGTTGGTAATGCTCTCAATAAAATCGGTATTAAGCAAGTCAAGGGAAATTTGGTAATTACTGGCAATTTTGCCATGAATTTCTATACTAATCCTACCGCAGCAGGTCAATTACTCAAACAAGCTTTAAACCACAAAAGTTGGAATCGTTCTGTAATTTACCAATATTCCCGAATGCCCAAGGGAACACCTAAACCCCAAGTAGTAATTAATGGTACGGTGCAGGTGACAGCACAACCTAACCCTAAACAAACTTTACTGGTACGTCATCTTTCTTTACCCCTACATCAACTCATTAAAGAGATGAATGTTTACAGTAACAACGACATAGCTGAGATGTTAGCTCAATCAGTGGGAGGGGCAAATGTAGTTAAATCTACTGCTGCTCAACTAGCTATGGTTCCACAGTCGGAAATTCAATTAATTAATGGTTCTGGTTTAGGAAGAGAAAATAAAATTTCCCCTAGAGCCGTCTGTGCTATGTTTATGGCACTACAACGCCAAGCATCCGCCCATAATTTGACCTTAGCTGATTTGTTCCCTACCTCTGGCTTTGATAATCGTGGCACAATGCAGTTTAGAAGTATGCCCTCGGCAACTGTGATGAAAACTGGAACTCTCAGCGATGTCAGTGCTTTAGCAGGAGTTTTACCCACACGCGATCGCGGTTTAGTCTGGTTTGCTATTATCAATCGCGGTTACAATGTCCCCAGTTTTCGCTCTGAACAAGATCAGCTTTTACAACATCTGGTGAAACAATTACAAGTATATACTGGTGTTCCTACAGCCCTGACTCCCCATTCACCTAAAAATTCTTTACCAAAATTAGGTGTACCCAGTCGTAATCAAATTGTTTATAGAAGTTAGTCATTGGTAATTGGTAATTGGTAATTGGTAATTGGTAATTGGTAATTGGTAATTGGTAATTGGTAATTGGTAATTGGGAAAAATAAAATTGATTACCCAGTCCCCAGTCCCCAGTCCCCAGTCCCCAGCGATGCACTGAGCTTGTCGAAGTGTCCCCAGTCCCCAGCGATGCACTGAGCTTGTCGAAGTG
>NZ_JACJUZ010000087.1:0-19237 GCF_014299995.1 Sphaerospermopsis sp. LEGE 00249
GGCTGGGGACTGGGGACTGGGGACTGGGGACTGGTGACTGGTGACTGGTGACTGGTGACTGGTGACTGGGGACTGGGAAGATGAATAACCTAATTACCAATTACCAATTACCAATTACCAATTACCAATTACCAATTACCAATTAGTTAGCAGTAATATTGACAACATAGTTATTGAGATAATATGAAGTCTTTTAAATCTTTAGTTGCAGTTTTAGGTACTGGTGCGGTTCTGAGTTTGCTAATCAATCATCAACCTGCACAAGCTCAAGTAGCTTATGGTAGTTATGTGGGTATTGGTCCTACAATTGGGTTAACTGACGACGATACCCAACTGGGTGGAGTTTTGGCTTTTCGCTACAAATTATTAGAAACACCCGTATCTTTCCGCGCTCAAGCTTTAATTGGTCAAGGTACAGCAATTGTACCTACAGTTTCTTATGATGTTCCCCTCAATTGGCAAACTGATGTTTATTTAGGTGCGGGAATGGTTTTAACTAGTGGTGATACTGCTTCCCCTGTAGGTAATAAAATTAGTTTTGCTTTGCAACCAGGTATTGATTATGTTGTCCCTAATAGTAAGACTGTGATTTTTGGTAATGCTATTATTGCTTTTGATGCTTACCGCAATAGTGGAGGTACGGCTTTATCTTTACAGGGTGGTGTGGGTTTGAGATTTTAAATCAATAAAACCTAATATTTATTCCGTAAAAGAGCAAAATTACGGGGGTTAGTAGGAAACTTTACCCTTGTGCTACTGACTCCGTGAAATCAGGTGGGGTTTTCGTGGTGATGACTGGCGATCGCCTACAATGTGAGTTTTGCCATCATTACTGTACACCCACAGTTCGCCCTCCAGAACCAAAGACAATTGGAGTCTCTGGTGTTTGCGGTTCCCAACCCACATCAAATCCGGCTTTCCAGGCGATTTCTCTGGCTTGACGGAAAGTAGCAAAACTATCAGGTCTTACTAAAAATGCCACATAATCTTGATCGGTTTCCAACTTAGATAAAATATTTTTATATTCAGAATTACTGCGATTCAATTCTATACCTGATTCCCCATTATTGGATGATTTTGGATTATATCGCCATGAAAGAGATTTTAAATCTACTAATTCAATTTCATAATATTTTGTCTCTGCTCGGAAATCCTTAATTTGTTGTACTTGGGTTTCTACGCAATTTTGATATTCTTTAAATTCATACAAATAACTATCAACTAACCCTGGAATATAACTTGGTCTAACACAGTTTGGTAAATTTCTGACTAAATCTTTAATTTGCTGACTCACTGATTTATTATCTAAATAAATAACCCGATTACCACTAATTTCAAAGAAATTCACTTGTTTATCAGTTTCTTTGGCTAATGGGGTTCTGACTATTGTACTAGACTGCACTGCAACCAATGTAATAAACAGACTAATGAACATTAACACCCCAACAGTGTTAGTTAAGATGTCCAAAAAAGAATCTAGATTTTGTTGGGGATGCTGGGATGTAAAATAACGTTTTCTTCTCATATATACACCATTAAATTATATCAGATATTTCCTTCAATTTTCAGAGTCCATCCTTCATCAATGGGTTCATAACCAATATCAATACCCTCAGATTCAATTAATGCCCTAACCTGATCAAATACTTCAATTCCATCGGGTCTGATGGCTACAATCAAATATTGTGTATCTCTGTTAACTTTGACTTCTTCTAGTAATGTTTGTAGTGGAGAATAAGAAAGATTAAGGGCTGTTAAACTCACAAATTCTTCACCAGGATGAATAATAATCCCATCACTACGACACTCAATATAACGGGGTTGTTTATTCTGATTTTGTCCATTTTCAGTTCTGGCAACAATTGTAACTTGTCTTTGATTACTGAATGTTTGCGCCATTAAGACAATAATCAATAAAATTAGCACCCCAATAGTACAAGCCAAAACTGATAAAAATGGAAATAATTCAATTTCAGTTACAGAGCGTTTGGTAATCCGTTTAGGCATAAATTTGTTTAGGCATAAATTTATCTTATCAGCGTTTTTCGTCAGATTCCACTAAAGTAATACGACGTGGTTTATTTAGGTTTTCCAAAACTGGTTTTAATAATGCTAAATTAATGCGAACTTCTCCTAATACTTGTTCTAATTGTGCGGTTTTTTCTAACGTTTGGAAACTCTGTTCTAAACTGCGTTGTAGTTCTACAATCTTGGTGATTTGAGCAGCACAGTTTTCTAAAGCAGCAATGCGACTATCTAAAGATGTAGCAGCTTTCTGGAGTCCTTCAGAAATTTGCTCTGTATGTATGTTAAAATCATGATTAATATTTTGGTAATTTTCTTGAATCGTCGTATTAATTTGTTTCATTTCTTCAACAATTTCTTGACTTGATTCTTGACTTGATTGTTGTTGTTGAGTTAGAGTAGTAATGAAATTTTCTCTATCTTGTACAGCCATTTGATTAATGTAATTCATTTTCTGTATGAGTTTATTGGTTGCTTCTTGGATTTTACCAACCTCACTTAAAAACCCCTGAGCCAAAGCATCGGCGGCTTGTTGAGCGTATTCTTGGGCTGGTTTAATCAAAACTTCTGGTGAGGGAAGATGTTTTTGGAATGCCTGGGAAATGGCATTATTAACAATGGTTCTATCTAAACTTTCTGCTGCTTTGAGACGGGGTAAAAGTCTGTCATTAATATAAATATCAATTGCCAATAATAACCGGGATTCCTGTCTTTCAACTAACACCAAAGGAATCATCACCAAAACACTAACGAATAAAGCTAATAACGTCGTGTCAAAGGCTACGGCTAATCCACTGGTGACAGTACCAATACCTTGTTTAATTTGTTCGATATCACTAGACTGTTGTAAGAAGCCACTAAAACCATTGACAGCACCACTAATACCAACAACTGTACCGATGAATCCTAATAGGGGAATTGCCCAAACTAAAATGCGAGCTACAGAATAGGAAGTTTCTGTTGTGCTGCTATAAAATGCTGAGTCTTCCATTGCAAATTCAGTAGCAGATTGTTTATTTCCAGAAGCTATATAGGCCGCAATCACCCGACTACAACGACGGGCTAATAAACTTTTTTCCTGAGATAACAGTTGTTGTAGTTTTTCTAGTTGAATAGATGTGGGATTATCAAATGTAATATTTTCCGGCAATAAATCTTTTCTAAATGCCCTGGATTCACTTTGGATTTTACCATATTTCAACACAGTGATAGTGACTACCATACCCCCAAAGAATATGGCGAGAATTTGGGTGAATCCCCTCTCATATAATAATGTTCCTAGAAATGTGCTTTTAATAGGTAACACCGCAGCATAGATACCAAAGGTAACGATTAGTCCTAAAAGGAGGATAAACCAAATTTGGATGTCTAATTCTTGACGGTCTGATTTATGGGCAAAGTTTAAGGATTTAGCAGTCATAATTTAGTGTGATTTTGGTTTGATTAATAATGGTGTTCACATGGCTTAGTACGTTAGACATCTCCAGAAAAGAAATTATGGAACTTATTTATCGGGGCAAGGGCGAAGCATTTGGGATATCTAGGGGTTGCTGAGAAAGTCTTTCCGTGAGGGCATAGGAGTCAGGAGTCAGGAGTCAGGAGTCAGGAGGAGATTTGAAAATTTCTTTGCCATCTCTTGAAATCCCAAAAAATGCACACTTTTTCCGGTATACCCTTCAAAACCCTTGCACTAATTTCTGTGTTTATCAGCCTCTAACCTTTGATATATCAAGGTTTTAGGTTTATTCAGCAAACCCTATCTAGATGTCTGATTTTTCCGTTAAATTATCGCCCTGTAAGGGCGAAGCATTCGGAAAATATCCTTTGGTGAATACCGATCATTAATCGCTCGAATGCTTCGCCCCTACTTCGTCCCTACATCTTTTTCGGAGAAGTCTATTATTAACTTGCATCTTCTAAGTATTGCAGTCCCCATTGATACAAAGAACGCATTAATAAGTTATGAAAATTGGGGGGAGTGCTAATTTCTTTGAATGTATCCGTCATCAGGTTTTTAATGTTTTCTGAAGTTGTTGGTATATATACACCTGAAAAGTTATTATTAGCCCAAATATCACCGATTTTTGTTGAAGTTATAGATTCCCCCTTATGAATAATTTCGTTGCGCTTTATTCTAATAGCCTTTAGCAATTTTGACCATTTATTGTCTTGGTTAATTTTTTTGTATAAACACCAACCTTGCATTAATTCGGCTAGACTTACTTCATCTTTATTACTTACTACCCAACCTCTAGCAGTCCAATTTTGGGCTGTTGATTGAATATACAATAACTGTTCTAAAAGTTGCACAAACTGAATAAATGCAGTGGTGTAATTTTCTCGTTTTAGAGAAAGTTCTAAGATAATAGTTGATTCCCATAACTTGGTGATATCATCAGTTTGCATTTTTTGGAGTTGAGTTTTCCAATTGATGATTTGTTCTGAATCAGTTATTTTACTAACACCATTAGAACCTATCCACTCTTTGAGTTTTTGATAAAAATCATCATTAGATTCCCAATTATTATATTTTGCTAAAAAACCAGCTAATTTATATAATACTGAATGACGATTTTCATGAACTTTTAGCCAAATTTTGGCTTCTGAAAAATCCCCTCTTTCCCAAGCTGATTTAATCTTGACTTTTTCCAACGCCCAGAAATATTCAGCCATAGAAATTAAACTGAAAGTTTGGGAATGATTAGCGGTTTTTAAACCATTATCTAACTGACTAAAAAACTCCAGTGGTTCATCAGGACTGGCATTAAATACTTGATATTGACGTACTAAAGCAGCCGCACAAATTTCTACATTAGAAGCAATTACAGGGGTACATCCTTTAGTTTGTATCCAGAGAACAAACTCTTGATTTTCGTTAGCATTGATAGCTTCTTTTAAAACCAGTTGTTCTAATTCTTCTCGAATTTCATCACTATTACCAGCATTAATTTTTGGCGCGTGAACATCAACTCTAATATCAGGAAATAAACTTTTAATTTTTCCCTTCATTAATTCTGCTAACCATAAAGTATCTAACCTGCGAAAATTCCAAGTAATACTTGTTGGTTGGTCTGTTCCCCAAAGGATAATATGTTTTAAACCTTGCTTTACTCCTCCTTCAATGACAGTTTGATCTAACAGCAATTCCACATTACTAAAGTCACCACCTAACCATTCTTTACAATAATCATAATATCTTTGACCTAAATCCCGACCACTCCAAGGATAGGTTTTACCATTTTCATCTTGATGATTACCTCGTTCTATTCCTAATTCTTGATAGAGTTCGTTGATATGTGGAGGATAACTAATATTACCATCTGCACCAAAGGAACGAATGATACCATCTTGACAACGCCAGCCTATTTGTCGTGTTCCTACGGTGATTATTAGGGTGCTAACTTGATTGGTATTTGTTGTTTTCATAGGGGGAATATTTGCAGTTTATTTTGTAATGTTTCTAAATATTTTCGGCGTGGATTTTCATTAGCACCAAATACAGTTACTACTTGGTAATTTCCTAAATCTGCAATCCAGATAGGGGAAGGAATAACCCGATTACCTTGAGTTTTGCCGCAAAGATTACCGTCATAATTATTATTAAATTTTAGCTCATCACTATGTAAAACTGATAGGGCATAAGATTTACCAAATTGTTCATCTCCAGAACATACAAAGATACGACAATTTGCGTCTATTGCTTCTGTCCATTGGTTATTTCTAACTATTCCACAAGTTCTTAATTGTCGAGAATTAAAATTAACACCTAACGCTTGTAATGCTTCATAAAAATTCCTGATTTTAGTTTTGAATAATTCTTGAAACAGTCTAGTATTATCTGGTAATTTCCAAAAATTATTATCACTTTCAGTAATTAAATTACAGCCTAAATTACAGCCACGATACCAAGGAGGACGGGGAGGATTACGATCTTTTCTAGAATATAATGGTCTTCTTGCACCTTGACCAATACCACCTAAATGAAACATTAACCAGGTGAGATTTTTGATTAGTTTCTCTAAGTTCTGTTTTTGAGATTGGGGAATTTCCGGTGAATAGTTTAATGTGAGTATTCCCGATTGTTTACCAAAATCATCATTTCGATTTGCAGCATTATCTCTAATAGTTTTTCCTTCCAATACTCTAACCATTAACCAGCCAAATTTTTGATTAGGGGTAGTAATACCACCAAATATTTTAGCTTCCCATTCCTGCACTTGACCAGGTTCTAAAATTCCTAATGCAAAGCTTCTAAACCAATATCTTAACATTGATTTAAAGGCGACAGGTCGAACTTCTGGATTAGAAATAGTATCTGGTTTTAATTTTCCTTGGCTAAGTCTAAAATTACCATCTCTGTCTTTTTGGTAAGGTTGTTTAATATCTTTTAATTTTTGACGACCATGAATTAACTGGCCTTCTATAACAAATTCAACTCTAAAAAATTCATGATTTTTCTCAAGTTTTCCTGCGGGATTTAATTGACCATAACCAGTATTAATTTGAGAACCTACACCAGCTTGTAAACCTTTGATTAACCACTGTTTGACTTTTTCTAATATATCGTTATCCTGGCAGTTACTAGCTAATCGTAACCCAATCAGAAACATGGGTTTTTCTAAACTGAAAAACGGGTTAGGATTGGGGCTATATTTAGGTGTATTATTGTCCCATTGCCAAATATTATTAGCCATATCTACAGCTAATACATTTTGATTTTGATTTGGTAAAGGATAAGCGTCTAAAAATACAACTTTACCAGCTTGTTCTTTTTTATTATTAGTTTCTACTGAACCAAACCAAGCAGCAATTTGCTTTTCTGCATTTTTCCAGTCAATATTTTGTTTAGCCATGATTTCCCGGATAGCCTGGGTTCTGGCTACACCGCGCAAAGTGCTAGAGGGAATATAAGGAATACCCAAAGCATCAAAAGCAGGTAATAAAATACTTTCTGGTCCTCTATGTCCTCCTACTCTAATGCGCCAAGGACATTGGACTTTAAAACTTTTTTGGGCTATTAATTCAGTACGTTTTGTTAGTTGTTGCAATCGCTGAAAATATTTTGACCCCTGTTCTGCCATTTGTAATATTTGTACTTTGGTAGAGTCCTTATAGTCACTATCGGGCGATCGCATCCACCGCAGATATTCTACAAAACTAGCCTCTGGATCAGGTTTAGGTTCATGGTCTGCATTTAACCAGGGAGAGGGTGTAGCGGGTTGATTACCGCCACTGTGTCCCCCGTGACTACTGGAACTACCACCACCACGACCACCATGACCACTAACGGGAACATTAATTACTCTTCTAGGTGGATTCATATTTGTAGATGGTTGAGGTTTTTTAGGTTGATTAGGTCTTTCAAATACCATTACTTTTAGTCTCCCTTAATATCCCAATAAATAGCAGTAGCCCAAAAACTAAATTCCTGTGCCAAAGCTAATCCCAAACCTGTGATACCTAAATATTCATCTGTACCCAGGGTTTTCAAGGTTTCTAAACCTTGTTGTCCAGATAAATTTTGTTTTCCTGATACTTCTTGTAAGCATTCAAAGAATTTCTGCACTACTTGTCTTTTACCCATCATGCCATCAGGTAATGCCATTTCTTCAGCTTTTAATCGCATCATTCCCCAAGTGGAAAGATAGGTATAAAGTTCCACTGCTTGACTTTTTTGTTGTTTCAAACGAGTGTCATCTTGATTGGGTAAATTCTTTAAATGATTTAAAGCATCGTAAATTGGTATAGCAATTGTTCTAGGGTCAAATGTCATATTAATTTCCTTTTTCTGACTACACTTTTACAGGCTATAAAATTATTGTTTTCATCCTGTAAATCCTGTACTTCGACTTACTTCGACACCGCTCAGGACAGGCTCAGGACAGGCTCAGTACAAGTCGCTCAGTAACCGTAAGTCCTGATTCTGAAAAATTTTCTAATTCTCTTGAGAAGTTGACATCCATTGTTGAACAAATCCCCGTCCTAAACTTTCTTGTCCTCCAATTTGTAAAATTTCATTGGCTGCTAATAAATTTTTCAAATCATCGTAAGATTTTTGTGATTTTCCATTAGCTTGTGATGTAATTCCCCAAGGTAAATACATTAATGTATCTGGTGGAATTGCTTCCTCATAACGGAAACCACCATTTACAGATTTATGTTCATCGAGTTTAATTTTTACTTGTCGCCATAAACTCATTTGAATTAATGTAGCACAATGTTTATCAGGTAATACTAATAAACGTTTTATTGAATCTGTTGCTGATGATTTGGGTACAAATTCTTTTGAGTTTTGCCAAGGTTGTAATTGTGCAGAGTTGATAATTGCATCTTTGAGATAAACCGCAGCATTATTATTAAAGTTACAACTATATTCAGGAGGTATGGATAATTTACCACCTTGTAAACGTTGCCAACGTTGTAATAAAAGAGGACAACTAACCCAAACTACACTATGACTTAATGACGGAACTGGCAACCATAATATAGAAGCATCACCAATCCAAATATCACCCTGTTCTAATTGTCCATCTTCTAAATCATTACCAAATAGCTGATATTTTGTGTTTTTATCTGTAGCCAATGAACGCACTTTACCCCGCACTGTACTAGAAGGAATGTAGGGTAAATTAGTATGAGATTCACGGGCAATTCCTAATAAGTTACCCTCTTGGGTTGTACCACCTGTATGTAATGGTGAAAGCAGATATAAATAAATGTATTCCATCGTTATTTTTCCTAATTTCCTTGATATTTAATCCACAACATTTCTGAATAACCCAATTGTCGCCAATTGTTTACACGATTTTTTTCACCATTAGCTAAAAGTTCATTATTCTGAAACAACCCTTGAGGTTTATTCAAATAGTACAAACTCCCCGGTGGTGCTGCAAATACTTGGGGTGCAGGAATGCTTTTTGTGATGCTTTTTGTAGTGCTTTTTGTATTGTCTTCTTTCTCCCTAATTCTACAACTAATCGGTACAGCTTTATCTGTGGACATACTCACAAAATTACCGTCTTTGATTTTCCACTCCCAAGGATAAGGACGACATAAATTTGCCCGTTGTTCAGGATTATATTTATGTGGTCTTTCAAAAACTCCAGGAGTAACTAAATAAGCTATTGCTTTACCATCATGTTGAAAATTATCATCGGATAGTTGTTGTAACTCTTGCCATTGTTCCCCCAATTCTGGACAAGATTCTACAATTACCCTGTGTCCTTCTCCTCCTAATCTGATTGTAGCAGGTGTTTCAATTTCTTTGCTGATTCCGATTGTCAAACTCCAACCTTGATATAATCTAATAGCGTTTTCTACAAAGTAACCATCGGCATCTTTAACTTGTTTTGTTCCGGGTTCAATGCTATTATGAGAACGGGTTTCTATGGTGTATGGTTTATCTTCGTGTCTACCTTCAATGGCTTGCCAATCTAACTTATCAAGTTTACCATTATTGAGGTATTTTTTAACAATATCATAAGGTAAATACTGTCTAAATTCAGGGCTTTGTTCTTTACCTGAATTATAGTTTTCTTCCTCCTCCTCATCTTTGCTATTATAGGATTTCACCAATGGACAAGGTTGAGTTTTATCCCAGAGAGCATTATTGATATAAGATTCTTTTGCCCACACTAAAGGTACAAGGTCTATAGAACCCGCAAACCCCAACGGACGGGGTAAATATAGGGTGTTTTCATAACTCAAAAATGGACCAGTAATATCAAATTTAATATCTCCCAACAACCCCCGCAATGCCCCGGCTATGGTATGACCATTGGGAGGAAACACACTACCCGCCCACGCCCTTTCTTGTGGTGAAAATGGTTTGGCATCCCTTAACATTAAAATATCCAACGGTGTCAGTTTGTACCAGTGCATTAATTATCACCTCCTAGTTTGATGTGACGGTTGCGTTTAACGAAAGCCGCAAGTTTGAGCCAATTTTGAATTTCGCTGTCCAAGTCTTCAGTTTGGGTAGTGATAAACAATGCTTTGAGGAAGTCTGCAAGGGCTTCTTGAAATTGCTTTTTGTTGTCTTTGTTTTCTTGGAATTGGTCACGGCGATCGCAAAACAATCTAGTCCAGGGTATTATGGCCTCCTGACTCGGTGCTGGGTGCTGACTCCACAGACTCGCTGCTTGTTCAAATATCGCACTTTCTAAATCCTGTTGAATTAATTGTTGCCACTGATAGAAAACATCAAATTTAGCGGTGGATTTCAGGGTGTTACCGTTTCCGTAGATTACCCGCACCTGTACAGCATCTTTTTTATTAAAACAGGCTTTTTCTCCATGTTTTTCAGTTGGTATAAGGCAACTATGATGATATTCGTGTTTTTTCGCTGCGTCTTCCGCTTCCCAGAGGCTTTCTAAAGCTATTGCTAAAGGTACTGAGTGATGAGCAATTACGATACCAAAGCTGATGGTGGCTGCGCTGCCCATTGTAAATAATGGACGGTCAACTAATTGATCACTTTTGCCCTTAAATTTCCAATAATCACCCTCATTACTAAACTGATCACGGGGATCTTTTGCACCTTTAAAACATTGGCGGATATCCCATAACCATTTATCCCATTCCCACAGATTCGTATAAGCTAAAACATCATCACCACCACCATAAATTAATCTACCAGCATAACGATTTTGTGTCAAATAGGGAACTAATTGATTAGAAAAATCTAATAACGCCCTACTTAATGCGCTGTGGGTACTTGGTCCCATGCGTTTTTGGATTTCTAAGAATTGGGGAAAACTCTCTAAATTAACTGATAATTTTGATGGTATATAATCACCATAGGTTTTGAGTTTTGTTCCCTTTAACCATTCACTCATACTATCACCATCACCTGCGGCTAATACATACCAATCTGATGGATTGTTACTAGGATAGGAATCACTAATAATATTGTTGATTTCTCTTCTATATTCTTCCTTCAACTCAGTGCTATTAGGTAAATCTTCTAATATCCAATCTGCATTAAGTAAGCGGGGATGGTATTTTTTAGGATTCTGGTTTTTATCTATCCAAGGAATACCCCATTTACCTCTCATTTCTGTGAGTGTGGTTTCAAGTTCAGGGTATTTGTTAACTATTGCTTGACAAGCTTTTTCAAAATTTAGTTTATGTCGTGTATCTCCAGCATTAACTTTTAAATACCCCGCCACCCCAGAAGTTAAATCTGGATAAGATGCTGCAATATCTTTTTCTGGGATTCCCAACAAGTGAGGTAATACTTTATGTAACCCCCGCTTTAATACTTCCGTTGCATTTAGTTGTTCTGTTCCATCAAAAAACCCTGCATCATGTTTTCCCCATAATTTCTTGGTATCACCTTCTGTCATCCAGTCTTTTCCCTTCTCTTTATTATTACCAGGATTGACAACTGGACCGATACCAGAAATTGTCGAACGGGGTCCAAAAGCTGTAGGAAGTTCCCAATTTCTCGCGTTTTTTACTGATGCTAAACTAGCACGGGTAGCGTCAAAAATATAAGCCCACCATGAACCTATGTTAACACTAAATTTTCTGTGTTGTTCTTCTAATCTTTGATGATAAGCTTCCCGTAAAAATTTTAGTTCTTGTGATTGAAATAATTTTTGCTTTTTACTAACATTATAGGCTTCATTTTGTTGATTTAACCAAGTTTGTAATTGATCATCAACATTTTCAGGAATAGCAGCAGTTTTGAATTGTTTACCTTTACCAATTGGTAATGCTGTCCAGTAAACTTGCCATTGGGATTTTAACCAACCTTGCCAACTATTATGATCTGGTTTTAATTGTCTCATCCAATGACGTTCATTTTGTAATTCTTTTAATACTAAATCCCCAACTTCTAACCATGCTTCTAACAGCGTTTGTTGGGCTGTTTGCATGGCAGCTTGTACTTTGTCTTTAGGTAAAATTAATGATATAACGTTAGGAAATCCGGCGGTTAATAATGATTCATGGGATGGTGGTTTTACCCATTCGGTAAAATCAAAATCAAGTTTTTCTTCTCTTTTCAACCTTTCAATTTCTTGCAATAACCAATGATCTATTAATGGTTGTTGATATAAACTAGGATAAAGTAAGGTATCTGGTCCATATTGATTGGCGAGTTTCCAACAAACTTTAGCTGATAGATAATGTAATAACCAAGAACCCGCCCAAAAATCTCGCATTTTGCGACTAGATTTAATTAGTTCCTGTACTGGACTAAAACTAAATACCGCTAAATAAGGATGAGATAATTCATCATTTCCTTGCCAACTTTGTACTTGTTCTGCTGTTAAATCATATCCTGCTAATGCGCCGGCTAATGCTGATGTCATACTCAAATGACTCCAAATAGAAGCATCAGGTAAACGAGTTTCTGCCGGCATTAACATTAATGAATTATCTTTATCAAATAAATCACAGGTTGCTTGGGGTAAACAACGCCATAACCACCAAAATAAATGTTTGATGTTTTTAATATCTGTTCTTAAATGATTGTCTATTTCTGCTAATAGTTCTTCTTCTTTTTTCTTTAAATATTCTTGACGTTTTGATTCTATAAGTTCTGTATGGAGTTTGATTTTAAATTCTTGTTTTGCACCAGATAATAAATGGGTGATTTCTAATCCCTTTTCTGGGTTTTTACCTGGGGCATAATTGATACTGGCTGTGACGCTACCCAGGACTGACCTATCACTGGCTGAGGCTATATAATCCGCTAAGAGGATATTTTTTAATACTTTACCACCTGATTGATCTGGGGTTTTACCTGTCTCAACCCAAGGTTTCATAACTTCTAGTTGTTCATAGAAGCTATTTTTACCCCGTCCGCTATTGTTATGTAATGCCTTCAGTATAGGGTCATGCAGTAACCCCCAAATCTTAGCCCGCCAATATTCTGCTGTCATCGGTGATTCCCCTGTGTAGCCAATATTTATATTGTAATGACGGGATTTAGTATTTGTCTATTGATTGACAATATTTAATTTTCAATATAAATCACCTTGAAATCCTTTGTGTATAAGGCTTTGAGGTATTTATTTAGTTTAATTAAAAATATTGTTTATTTTTTGACATTAATTGCAAATTGTGTATTTTTATGCCGATTTGTTGATACTCAAATGTTATTAAGTAGGGGTTCAGCAGTGCTAAACCCCTACGGTAATTGGTTATGTAGTTAATATCCCCTGTGAGTGGGGATATACTCAAGATTGTTAATCAGGCGTGGACTGAACACAGTTTCCATTCAATTAATATGACATTTGCGATCATTAAGGAAGATCCCGGACTTCTTAGAGAAGTCCGGGATCTGTGGTTTTCATTCAATACGTTTCCATTCAATTAATATCCCCAGCGAGTGGGGACTTTAGAAAAAGAAAACGCGGAGTTGCGGCATCGGATGTTTCCATTCAATTAATGTCCCCAGCGAGTGGGGACATCCTGATATATTTGGCTCGCCTTTTTTAGAGCCATTCGTTTCCATTCAATTAATGTCCCCAGCGAGTGGGGACTGGGTCTATCACGATAGAGTTTGGAAAGGGATAGTATGTTTCCATTCAATTAATGTCCCCAGCGAGTGGGGACTTATCTTAGTGATAAAAGAGCGATCACTATTCCTAAGTTTCCATTCAATTAATGTCCCCAGCGAGTGGGGACCTAGTAAAAGACATTGGAAAGAAAGTTGAAGAATGGTACAGTTTCCATTCAATTAATGTCCCCAGCGAGTGGGGACCTCGAAAGAGCTGCTGCAAAAGCAGCAAGGCTGGCTGAGTTTCCATTCAATTAATGTCCCCAGCGAGTGGGGACTTCGTCGACCTCTTCAGGTGACGGGATGCCTTGTTACCAAGTTTCCATTCAATTAATGTCCCCAGCGAGTGGGGACTTGAGGAAAATCCCAATTCAACAGACTACCCCAAAGTAGTCTACGTTTCCATTCAATTAATGTCCCCAGCGAGTGGGGACTACCTCAACAATGACAAGCAGAACGCTTTGCTGTTCGGTTTCCATTCAATTAATGTCCCCAGCGAGTGGGGACTGGGTGAGGCTGAGTATGACCCTGACACCATTGTTATCAAGTTTCCATTCAATTAATGTCCCCAGCGAGTGGGGACTTTGGTGTTTACTTCTTCTCAGGTGCGTTCTGAAGTTTCCATTCAATTAATGTCCCCAGCGAGTGGGGACTTGCACTATAATAGCTGTACCATTCCTCAACTTTCTCTCCTGTTTCCATTCAATTAATGTCCCCAGCGAGTGGGGACTGGGTGAAATGTCTCCTAAGTATCGTGTTTTGGGCGCGATCGCGTGTTTCCATTCAATTAATGTCCCCAGCGAGTGGGGACTTTTGTGGGGGAAAAGCGAAGGGTACTCGGTTCTTCCGTTTCCATTCAATTAATGTCCCCAGCGAGTGGGGACCTTCAGCGACTACGCTACCACCACCCCTCGCCAACGGTTTCCATTCAATTAATGTCCCCAGCGAGTGGGGACCACATGGTAGATATCCCCTTTAGACCTGACCAAAATGAGGTTTCCATTCAATTAATGTCCCCAGCGAGTGGGGACCCGAACCACCCCCTGTAGTGGACATAGAATCAATCGTTTCCATTCAATTAATGTCCCCAGCGAGTGGGGACGAGCGAGAGGAAGACACCCTTAAAGCTCTTAAAGATGTTTCCATTCAATTAATGTCCCCAGCGAGTGGGGACTCGGCGGCACAGAACCAGTGGAGGTGCAAGACCCACTACAAAGTTTCCATTCAATTAATGTCCCCAGCGAGTGGGGACAACTAATGAGCAATTAGCGGTATATACTGCTAAGAAAGTTTCCATTCAATTAATGTCCCCAGCGAGTGGGGACTCGATAATAGCGATCGCCAACCCGTCTGAAGAGCCAGGGTGGTTTCCATTCAATTAATGTCCCCAGCGAGTGGGGACCTTCAATAGTTCCGATGGCGACTTCGGTGATCTAGTTTCCATTCAATTAATGTCCCCAGCGAGTGGGGACAAGAGTAACATTCTTGACTATTCCTAATTTTTGACGTTTCCATTCAATTAATGTCCCCAGCGAGTGGGGACTTGAAATGATCAATAGCGATGAGGAAGGCATTCAAAGTTTCCATTCAATTAATGTCCCCAGCGAGTGGGGACCTGGATTTGGACACCCGCTTACTACGCTTCCGGTGGTTTAGTTTCCATTCAATTAATGTCCCCAGCGAGTGGGGACTCTAATTGGAGTTCAGATTATGGCACTGTTTCTCAGTTTCCATTCAATTAATGTCCCCAGCGAGTGGGGACCGATTTCTTGGGCTATTTTGATGGTTGCCTTTAAGGTTTCCATTCAATTAATGTCCCCAGCGAGTGGGGACTAAGTATCATAAACTGTTATCCGATAAACTGGAAACTGTTTCCATTCAATTAATGTCCCCAGCGAGTGGGGACATACACTAGTTTCGCGAGACACACTTGAAGATGCGTGGTTTCCATTCAATTAATGTCCCCAGCGAGTGGGGACTTCATTGATAATCCCTGGTGTTTGTTAGGCGATCGCACTATGTTTCCATTCAATTAATGTCCCCAGCGAGTGGGGACTCAATCCAAATATAAGTACCTGACAAAGTTTTACCAAGTTTCCATTCAATTAATGTCCCCAGCGAGTGGGGACTGCAACTAATATCAATGATTCAACTGATAGCTTTGAATCTGAAGTTTCCATTCAATTAATGTCCCCAGCGAGTGGGGACTCGCCAATAAAGCTCATCCTGCTCTTTTGGGATACTAAAGTAGTTTCCATTCAATTAATGTCCCCAGCGAGTGGGGACCCCTCCATTTTAAACCCAGACAGTGCAAGGAGTCCAGAGGCGGTTTCCGAAGGTCACGAAAAAAGGTGGACAGATTGCCTTCCCACAGCGTTCAAAAATCCCCATAACCCTTACCCAGCAAGCAACCGAAGCTCGCAACGGAATAATCAACATTTCAGCCATTTTACCTGACCTTCGGCCAACGCCGCGCCTCCCTAACAACTAGACAATAATCGAACTCGGCGTTTCAATCACTGGTATCCCCACTCCCCACGCTTCCACCTGGGAAAGAGTATATCGAGACAAAGGATAAAACCTGACATTATCCTCCTCTAACTTAACAATCTTCCTTAACCGACGACGTAAATCATTGTACTTTTCTGTATTTAACTGACATTCAAACACAGAATACTGTACACGCTGTCCATATCCTTCCAATACATCAGCTATCTTTTTCCGTCGTTTATCATCAGGAATATCGTAAGCAATCACATACAAAAACATAACACAAACATCAGCAAAAATCAATCAATTCGATATGGTTTATAATCATGACTGGGATTATAAACAAATTGTTTAAAAGCCCTCACTTGCTGAGTCAATAAATCCCATTTTGGTTGTTTAATTCCCTCATCCGTTTGGATTTCTTCAGTCATCCTTTGCAAAAATCCCCGTAAAAACTTTTTCCTACCTGAATCATTCAAATAACACCCCCCATCCTTAAACTCAAAATCAGCTTGAACATCCATAATTTTGCGATTAATTAACCACATTACCAACGAATCTACCAACGGGGCGCGGAACTCCTCAATTAAATCAGAAGCCAAAGCCGCGTGACCATCATTTGCCTGATGTAAACAAGCATAATAAGGGTCTAATCCTTGGATTTCAATTAATGCTAATAAATGATTCCACAGCACCTGATACCCAAAACTTAACATAGCATTCACCGGGTTTCCTGGTGGACGACGACTACGACCGGAAAACACAAAATCAGGGTTAGTCAGACATTCACTAAAAGCCGAAAAATATTGAGCAGCACCCGCACCCTCAAACCCCATTAACCGTTCTAAATTATCCGCTTGTCCCGCTTGTTCAGCTAAATAATCTAAACTTTCTAAAACCCTTTCTAAAACCTCAGATTCTCTTTTTTTCTTCTGCCTCCTTAACAACACTCTACTATTTTTCAATTTACCTTTAACTATCGCCCTAGCAGTAATTAATCGGTCTATAGGGGTTAATTGTTGTTGATAACGGGATAATTGTCGGTATCCTCTAGAAATTGGTAAAATTCTCCCGTAGCAGTAACCCATCTTTGATAAATAAGCAATGGGAATATCACGCCATAAACAAGCACGAATTACTTGGGTGGTTATTTGAGAATAACCAAAAATCAAAATCTGTTCTAACAAAGGCAACTGTACTTCAATATAAACAGTATCACCCTGTTTAACAATCAAAGATTCCTTCTGTAAACAGACATAGCAATTCTGCTCAGAAACATAAAGAGTCTGCATATTAAATTAACGCCACCAACGTTGTAAATTAGATTTCTTTGTACGATGTTCACCTCCAGTACCAGATGTTAATTCTGCATTTTGTTCCGGTTCTAACCACAACACTATTCTATCCGCCATACTGGAAACCCAAAAAGTAGCAAAAGTCACTAACAGAGTATTCATAATCACAGCAGCTAAACCCAAAGGTGCAATTAGCAAAATAACCAGAGTAATAGTTCCATTAACAGTAGAGACAGAAACATTTCTGACAGTAGCGGAACGTCTGGAAATATACATGATGAATAAAAACCCGACACAAAAGTGATGATATTGACTACCATAACTTCAGAGTTACCCAAAAACCAGAAAAAGAAGATAAACTGAATTATGATAATAATCAGCTAGAAATTAAGATTTTCAACACTTACAGCTAAACTTTAAAAACTGTTTCAATATTTTCTTTTTGTACGTAGATTATTTTTCATAAACTACTAACAAAGTAATTATTTTGACAATGCCTAAAAAAACTACTCATCTCTACACAGAACGTTTAGCTTTTGAGCGTTTATTAGTGTTAATTGCTACCTTACTCAAATACCCAGGTGTGGGGAGTCCAGAATTTGTAGAGTCTGGTGACAACAAAAATCATGATGCAATTAGTATAGTAAGAATATATCTACAGCAATTAGCCCAGGAATTAAATATAGAATTACCCGACAATTATCCAGCAGTTGCCACACTACGCAAAGATTTAGAAACACTCAGACGCTACGGTATTCTTGATCAACGAATGTATCGATGGGGATATTATTTAGGCACTGGTGCGCTGTCTACTGCTGAACTAAAGGTAGCATTTAACGCCATAGCATCTCAAGCACAATATCAAGGTGATGCCCAAACAAGACGTATTTATGAAACCCTGAGTAAAAGACTGCGGGGTTTGGATATGGAACTCAAGGGAGAATTTTTTTATCCCACCCGTCAGCATCTCAATCGTGCCATAATTCACACAGACCCCGAAGAAATGGCCGCCAAAGGAGAAAACAGAGATACATTATTTCATCAATTACCATTATTAGAACAAGCTATAAGTCAAGGACAAGCTATAGAAATTTCGCGTACTAAAGATTTATATGGTACTAATCGTACTGGTCGCTTTCAAGTATTTCCTTTACAATTAATTTATCATGATATTGCCTGGTATTTATTATATGAACTTTGTGAAAATGGACATTTAGTAATGGGGCGCGTCAACCGTTTTAATAGTCATTGTTATCCTGTAAAAATACCAGCACGGGGACTAGAAAAACAAAGAGCAAGTTTAACGAAAGCCTATAAATTATTTGAAAATGGCTGGGGATTAAATTTAGGTGATCCAGAATCACAACAATTAGAATTAACAGGAAATCTTCAATTTGTTGAGGTTAAAGTACGTTTTTATTATCCTATCTCCAATTTTATTTTAGAAGGAGAGCGTCGTCATTTAAACCAAAAAATTATACTAGGAGAAATTGACAAAAATAATGGAGAATACAAATTTATAGAATACCATGTAGAATTACCACCCCGTTCTTTAGGTGAGTTTATTCGTTGGGTGTATCGGTATATGGATAAAGCAGAAATATTGTCTCCACCAGAATTAATAAAACAACACTCTCAGGCTGCACAAAATTTATATAATCGTTATAAGGAAAAAGGCTGAAAACCCTTGAGGTTAAGTTTTGGAGCGTGGCGGAGAAACTTAACCGTCCTTTAGGCAAGGGATGAAAGCCAGTTAAGGCGTTTACGCCTCAGTGATTTTAACTATTGTCTTTGTTGGGCGATATAGTGTTTAACTGTTTCCGTACAAATATTACCAGCAGTGCTAACAAAATAACTAGGAGTCCACAAAGTAGGAAGTTTCAGTAACTCAGGAAATTCTTTTCTCAAGAAACAA
>NZ_JACJUZ010000088.1:0-18717 GCF_014299995.1 Sphaerospermopsis sp. LEGE 00249
TGCCTCCCCTGCCCCCTGCCTTTTACTTTGACTCTTCCATTTGACCAACTCTGCGAATGTTAAGAATATCACTCATTTTTCTAATCTGCACAAACAGATGTTCTAATTGATTGCGATCGCGGATCTCAATCCCCAAATCCATCAACGCTGGTTGTCCCAAAGCTGTTTTCACATTAGCATGACGCACATTGATGCCTTGATCACTCAACCGCGATAAAATATCTTTTAAGATTCCCACTCGATCCAAAGTTTCAATTTGAATCTCTATGGGGTAAGTGTGAGGACGGCCATGATGTTCTATTGCTGTATTCCATCTTACGGGTACTAGGCGCTCACATTCCACATTGTCCACATTATGACATCCTTGGCGATGAATGGATATACCCCGTCCCCGCGTTACCACCCCAATAATAGCTTCACCAGGAATCGGCGTACAACATCCAGCTATATGATAAACCAATCCTTCTACGCCAATAATCGGTGAATCACTGGCACGGGATGTACTGGGTGCAGTTTCCCGTGTAGTTTTTGATGTTGATTCTTTGGGGATAAATGGAATCACATCAGCTACAGGTTGTTGTGCTTTTACCACTTCTCGCCAGCGGTTTAACACTAAGTTTAAGGTAATTTCCCCGTAACCTAAACCTGCCAGTAAATCTTCCACACTGTGATAATTGCACTTTTCTGCCACAGTTTGCATTGCGTCTGATTTCAACAAGTGATCAAAACCTGTTTTCCCTAGTTCCTTCTCTAATAAATCCCTTCCCCGCGCTAGATTTTCTTCCCTGCGCGATCGCTTATACCATTGTTTAATCCGATATTTCGCCGCCGAAGTCCTGACAAAATTCAACCAATCCAAACTCGGATGGCTATTTTTTTGCGTAATAATATCAACAATATCCCCATTTTGTAATCGGGTGGATAACGGCACAATGCGCCCATTTACCCGCGCCCCTGCACAATGGTTTCCGACCTCTGTATGAATTCGATAAGCAAAATCTATACTTGTAGATCCCGGACTTAGAGGTACGACATCCCCCTTTGGAGTGAAAACATAAACATCATCTTCAAATAAATTATCTTTGATACTATCTAAATATTCTTGCGCGTCTTTTAAATCACTCTGCCATTCCAATAGTTGCCGCAACCAAGTAAATTTTTCATCTGCTCCTGTTACCTGACTGGTAGAACCGCCTGTTTCTTTATACTTCCAATGGGCAGCAATACCATACTCTGCAACATGATGCATTTCCATTGTGCGAATTTGCACTTCCAACGGGCGACCGGTCAATCCTATCACCCCTGTATGCAAGGATTGGTAACGGTTAGGTTTGGGTAAACCAATGTAATCTTTAAATCTGCCGGGAATAGGACGAAAAGCATCATGAACCACCGCCAAAGCCCGATAACATTCTTCATTTGTTTGGACAATGATTCTCAGTGCAGCCAAATCATAAATTTCATGAAATTCTTTTTGCTGTCGCTGCATTTTTTGATAAATGCTATACAGATGTTTGGGGCGACCGCTAACCTCCAAACATTTAATACCCGCTTGTTGCATTCTCTCCCGCAACACTTCCTTAGCTTTAGTCAATTTTTCTTCCCGTGCTGTCCTTTTTTCCGCAACGTGCTGTTGAATTTCTCGGTAAGCATCAGGTTCTAAATATTTAAAGGCTAAATCCTCTAATTCCCATTTAATATGCCAAATACCCAAACGATTGGCTAAAGGTGCAAAGATATCTCGTGTTTCCTGGGCGCTGCGGCGACGGCTGGCTTCTGACATATATTGTAAGGTTCGCATATTATGCAAACGATCCGCCAATTTCACCACAATTACCCGAATATCCTGCGCCATTGCCAAAAACATTCGCCGGAAGTTTTCCGCTTGACTGTCGGTTTTACTGGTGAAATTAATTTTAGAAAGCTTGGTGACACCTTCTACCAGTTGGCGGACTTCTGCCCCAAAATTTTCTTCTATTTGTTCAATTGTAACTTCTGTATCTTCAACTACATCATGAAGAAATCCAGCTGCTATCATAGCAGCACTACCACCTAAGTCTCGTAGTAAATCAGCTACGGCTACAGGATGGGCAATATACGCTTCTCCAGATTTACGATACTGTCCTTGATGCAGTTGATAGGCAAATTTAAAGGCATTACAAATCAAAGTGGCATCATTGTGCGTTCGGTCATCTTCTCCCGTGTTGCTTTTCGCTAATGTTTCTCGTAAACATTTTTTAAGCCATTCCGGGAGACTAACATCAACAGAGGAATCAACAAGTAAGCTGCTCATACAAGAGAAATGATAAGTTTTTCGTGGATCGGTGAGATATAGATGAAAATGACAGCATCTTCTATTGATGATGCTGCCCTACAGACGGGTGGGAAAAATTTTGTCAGAATGATTTTCTGATTACCTGATGATCTCATGACTGATCAGCCTGACTATCCATAAGAATCAACCAAGTCTCACAGATGGTTTTAAGGCTATTCTTAGGAATGAGTTGGGAAAAAGGTTTATTCTAGAAATAAATTTTCTTGTAGTTTATACTATCTCAACTAGCACCAAATGTCTTTAAATCTGCAAAAATATCAGGAATTGACAACATTACTGGAGGAATTACGCTCCAATGTTAACAAAACTCAATTAGATATTCCTACCTTGCGATCGCATCTAGCCGATTTACAGCATTTTTTTTTACAAGAAATCGCTCCCTTCACTGATTTAAACTACCGCCAGCAGTCTTATCAAACGGAAATTAGCAAGCAACTTCGTTTATTAGAAGTAGATGTAATTTTTTTACAAGGCGCAAGACAGTCTACTACAATACAGGCAAGATTAAAAACAATTACAGAGCGTATTAATATTTTAATTCGATTCTGTGAGGCTATTTTACACCCAGATGAGAAGGGAGAATATTAACTAATATGAATCTGCTATCAAGGCAATAGTTTTCATGGTAGGTTGGTTGCAACTACATGACAAACACACTCATTTTGGTATAAAATATTCTGTATGTTTACTAAAATACGTAACATTTTAGCTCAATTTTTTAACAACTCCAGAACAATCAACAACGAACCACTAAATAAAGTGAGTTTGATTGTAATCATTATAGTAGATATTTTCATTTTAATCAATGTTTTTACAGGTTTAGAGGATATTAGTAGATGGCATCTTAGTCCATCCGAAGCCTATCCATGTTATTCAGAATGGGAGAATTATCAAAAGCAAAGTGATAAAAATAAAGATTATGACATGATCATAAGTTCAGTACCATTGAACAATAATCAATCAAATTTTAAAGCGGCATATCAACAGCAAGAAATTGGACATTTAGGGAAAGTTTCAGAAATATGTATAAATTATGCCGAGTTAAAAGACAGCCTGAATAATAACCTAAATCAAAAAAATATTACAAATATAAATCTACGCCAGGAGAAAATTAATCAATTAGAACAAGCGAATATAAATATTCGCAATCAATATGAATCAACGCTGTTGGAAAAAATTGCGGGACAGTCATCTGAAAAATCTATCAATCAAGTCAGTGCTGAAAAAGCTAAACAAAACTTAGATAAAAATCAACAACAAATTGGACAAATTAAACAAGAAATTAATAATCTTAAAAACCAACTTCTTACTAAACCAGAAAGTCTTAATTTTCTATCTTTGATCAAAGATGAGAATAAATTCACGGCAGTTAAACAAGGTTATGAAAGAGCTTCGTTTTGGTATCCTAGTATCCAGCTTACATTTCAATCTATCTTTCTACTACCTTTAATTATTATTGCTTTATTAGTCTATAGAATAAGTCAAAGTCGAGGATATGGACTTATTGCATTAATTAGCTGGCATTTGCTGGTAATATTTTTGATTCCTCTTGTTCTCAAAGTCTTAGAATTTCTGCAAGTTGGTGTAGTCTTTCAATTCTTATTAAGTGTTGTTAACAAACTATTGGGTGGGTTACTATTCTTAATTAGTTATGTTTATATCTTGCTAATTCCTCTCATAGGTTTTGGAATTATCAAGTTCTTTCAAGGAGTAGTATTTAATACCAAATTTCAAGTTGCTAAGAGAGTTCAAAAATCACAATGTATCAATTGTGGAAAAACTCTTAAATCCAATAATGCCCATTGTCCTCATTGCGGTTATTATCAATATATAGAGTGTCACAATTGCCATAATTTAACTTACAAAAAGTTACCTTATTGTTATCATTGTGGAACTGAGCAAAATTCTAGTCAGATACAAGACGTTGGATCAGTAGACAATAAATAGGGCTTGCTGAATAAACCCAAAATACTCGTAAATCAAAGGTTTGAGGCTGATCAGGAGGAAAGAAAGTGCAAGATTTTTGAAGGGTATACCTTAAAAACTGTGCATTTTGGGTCTGATAAATTAGAAAATCTGGGGATAACAGATAGCTAAAACTATTCCCTATTCCCTATTCCCTATTCCCTGCCTCAACGAAGGGACTTTTTCAGCAAACCCTAAATAGACGATAATTAACTATAATTAACCATGAGTGAAGCCTTATTTAGTGTTGAAAATCTCCGTGTCGCTTATCCCCAACGTAGCGGGGAAGAAGAAAACTGGGCCGTTGATGATGTATCTTTTGCACTTCAACCAGGGGAAAAAATGGGCTTGGTGGGTGAGTCGGGTTGTGGTAAATCTACTATTGGCAGGGCAATTATGCGTTTATTACCTGCCTCTAGTCGAGTTGAAGGTAAGATAATTTTTCGTGATGATTCCGTATTAGATTTAACACCTGTGCAAATGCAAAAGTTTCGCGGTGAAGCAGTAGCTTTGGTGTTTCAAGATCCCATGACAAGATTAGATCCTTTAATGACTATTGGTAATCATTGTTTAGAGACCTTGGCAGCGCATTCACCAGAATTAACTAAACAACAAGCGAAAGAAAAAGCTTTAGCAACTTTAGAAAAGGTGAAAATTCCTGCAAGTCGTTGGAGTCAGTACCCCCATGAGTTTAGCGGAGGGATGCGTCAAAGAGTTGCTATTGCGTTAGCTTTACTGTTGAATCCTAAATTAATTGTTGCTGATGAACCGACGACGAGCTTAGATGTTACCGTTTCTGCTCAGATTTTACAAGAACTAACGCGGTTATGTGCAAAAGACAATATGGGATTATTATTAATTTCCCATGATTTAGCAATGGTAGGGGAATATTGCGATCGCATTGGGGTCATGTATCAAGGTAAAATGGTAGAAACAGGCAAAACAGAAAATGTCTTTAAAAATCCTCAACATGAATACACCCAATCTTTATTAAAAGCAGCATTACATATTCAACAAGAAGAGGTAACAGGGAACACTTCGACAAGCTCAGTGCATCGCAGGGAACAGGGAACAGGAATTAAAGAAAAACCAATTTTAAAACTTACAGAACTGCAAAAACATTATACCATAGAACCGAATTTTATTGAAAGAATATTTAAAGGTGAAGGACAACAAATTAAAGCTGTAGATGGTATTAATTTAGAATTATATCCAGGGGAAATATTAGGATTAGTGGGAGAATCTGGTTGTGGGAAAAGTACACTTTCTCGGACTATTTTACAATTAATTCCTCCCACTGGGGGAAAAGTGGAATTTTTAGGACAGGAATTAACTAAATTATCCCGTAAAGAAATCCGTTCTTCCCGCAGACAAATCCAAATGGTATTTCAAGATCCTCATGCTTGTTTAAATCCTGCCATGACAGTGGGACAAAGTATAGCAGATCCCCTATTAATTCACAACTTAGCTAATGCTGAAAAAGCCAAAGAAAAGGTTTTATGGATGTTGGAAAAAGTGGGATTAACACCAGCAGAAATGTATTATCAACGTTATCCCTCAGATTTATCGGGAGGACAACAACAAAGGGTAGCCATTGCTAGAGCTTTAATTACCCAACCTAAACTGGTAATATGTGATGAACCAGTGAGTATGTTAGATGCCAGTGTACAATCACAAGTTTTAGATTTAATGCTACAATTAAAAGACGAATTTGAGTTAACCTATTTATTTATTACCCATGATTTATGGTTAGCTCGTTTTTTGTGCGATCGCATAGCCGTTATGAATGGTGGTAAAATTGTAGAACTAGGAAATACAAAAGAAATTTTTGCTCATCCCCAACATCCCTACACAAAAACCCTTTTATCTGCTGCACCATTATTAGCTAGAGTTTAATATCATCATTACCCATTACCCATTACCCATTACCCATTACCCATTACCCATTACCCATTACCAAATTAAATAATGTCTAAAAAACAACCGATAAACTCATTTAAAAATAAAAACTATTCCTTAGATAAATGGCAAGAGAGAATAGCACAAATCGCCTATCGTTTCAATAAAGAATATCAAAAAGAACCCTTTGAAGTACCCGCAGAAGTAGAAGAAATGCCAATCTATAAAGAATGGAAAAATGGCATTTTAGCTTATAAAATTGCTTCCCCATTTTGGGAAATTGCCCAACCGCAAAAAAACCAACGTTGTTTAGACATTGGTTGCGGAGTTAGCTTTTTAATCTATCCTTGGCGAGATTGGCAAGCATATTTTCATGGACAAGAAATTAGTAATATCGCCAGAGATACACTTAATTCTCGTGGTTCACAACTAAATTCAAAACTCTTTAAAGGTGTGGAATTAGGTCCAGCACACCAATTAAACTATGATGCAGCACAATTTGATTTAGTTATAGCTACAGGATTTAGTTGTTATTTTCCCCTAGAATATTGGCAATCTGTTTTATCAGAAGTCCAAAGAGTATTAAAACCAGGTGGATATTTTGTATTTGATATTCTTAACTCAGAACAACCATTAGCGGAAGATTGGGCAGTTTTAGAAACCTATTTAGGTGCAGAAGTGTTTTTAGAAACTGCATCCGATTGGGAAAAAACAATTAAAAATGCAGGTGCGAAAATAGTTAAAAAGCAATTAGGAGAATTATTTGAATTGTACAAAATCAGATTTTAAAAGTTCATTAAAATTTCACTTATTCAACCTCTTGCTTTTTAACATTACTACAATAAACCTAAATCTTTCAAACTACTGCGTGTAATTTCAATTCGTGCAGGTAAATCTTCTCGTCTATTAACATCAATATTTGTAGCAAAAAAATAGACATTATCATTTTGTTCCAAATAACCAACAAACCACCCTATTTGTTGTTTACTCTGAGAGGATGTTTTAAAAGTCTCTCATGACTGTAAATTAATACTAATTCACAACGTAAGTTTCTAGTTAACTAAACTATCTAATGATGAATCAATAAATCTTGATTAAAAATGCTCATAAATTTTGCGGTGACAGTGTATGATTTGTGAAGATTGTACCGATAATTTGAATTTTGCCCAAAAAGCCGCAATGATTATTCGCCATGCCACAGAAACAGACTTACCAGAAATTGTAGCCATTTATAACGCTGCTGTTCCCACACGCATGGCAACAGCCGATTTAGAACCCGTAACCGTAGAAAGTCGCATTGCCTGGTTTCAGGGAAGAGTACCTTCACAACGTCCCCTGTGGGTAGTAGAAATAGATGGGATGATTGCCGGATGGCTGAGTTTTCAATCGTTTTATGGTAGACCAGCTTACCATTCCACCGCCGAAATTAGTATTTACATTTCCCCAAACTTTCAAAAACGTGGTTTAGGAAAGTTACTTTTAGAAAAAGCAATTAATGAAAGTCCAAGTTTGGGGTTAAAAACTTTAGTTAGTTTTATTTTTGCTCACAATCAACCTAGTTTAAAACTATTTGCTAAATTGGGTTTTCAAAACTGGGGATATTTACCCAAAATAGCTGATTTAGCCGGCGTAGAAAGAGATTTAATTATTCTGGGTTTACGAGTTGGGGAAAAGTGAAATAGGTGATAGGTGACTGGTGATTGGTGACTGGTGATTGGTGACTGGTGACAGGAGGATAATATTAATTTTTGTCTATTCCCTATTCCCTGTTCTCTATTCCCTGTTCCCTAATAATTAACGAGAAGTTAAACTATCAAAGCGATATTCAGTACCAATCCTGAGTCTATTAGCATTGTACTCAGGAGACATCAACAGCGAAGAATTGTAAGGATTGGGTAAATCAGGGGTACGAAGATAAGGATCATTCTGTGCTTGCTGCATGAGAACATCATGATACACAATGTTAACTAACTGACCATCTTTAGCTATTTCATTATCAGGAAAAGTAGTTCCAAACTTACCCCCAGGACCTAATAAAGAATCTACCTGACGCTGTAAACTGCCATTGTCATAAAAATTAGGATTATTGCGAAAATAAGCTCTATCGAAAGCATTGCTGGTTGATTCATAATTTTCTGTTTGCATCTCAGCAACTGCAACTACAGGAAATGTAGTAGTAGCAAGTAGTACCATCAACCCACCCAATCCAGGCAAATTTATACTCATGTTTACAACTCCTCAATTTTTAGGCAAACTTGGGCAACTCTTAATTTATGCTTAATTTCAGAACTTTCATTAGTTCAACCTTTGGTGTAGCACAACTTTTAACGGTTTGTAATGTCGTATTCTACTGAAACATCTAACCCATCGGATATTTGGGCAACCACTACTGATTTAACTACCCTGCGTCAGAAGTTACTAAATTTATTTTGCCAACTTGCTTATCAAGAAGGTGATTTTGTTCTTTCCTCTGGACAACGTAGTTCTTACTATATTAATGGTAAACAGGTTACACTGCACCCCCAAGGAGCTTTAGCTATAGGTAGGTTGATATTACATATTCTACCAGTAGATACACAGGCTGTCGCCGGTTTAACTCTGGGTGCTGACCCTATTGTTTCCGCTGTCAGTGTGGTTTCTGTCTATGAAAATCGCCCCATACCAGCGTTAATTATTCGCAAAGAAGCTAAGGGACATGGCACAATGGCTTATATTGAAGGTCCTACTTTACCCACGGGTGCAAAAGTTGTAGTCCTGGAAGATGTAGTGACAACTGGCCAATCTGCACTGAAAGCAGTTGAACGTTTACAAGCAGCAGGTTATACCGTTGATAGGGTAATTTCTTTGATCGACAGACTTCAAGGAGGCGCAGAATTATATAAATCTGCTGGTTTACAGTTTGATGCGCTCTTTTCTATTCAGGATTTACAAGCAAGGTATCAGCAAATATAGGGGACTGGGGACTGGATACTGGGGACTGGGGACACTTCGACAAGCTCAGTGCATCGCTGGGGACTGGGGACTGGGTTAAATTATCCTTGATCTCCTGACTCCTGACTCCTATTTTAAGAGGTGAAATTATGTCTCAAAATACCATTAACTACATGATTCATAAATCCAATTTACGGGGTCATAGTAAAATTGATTGGTTGGATAGTTATCATACATTTTCCTTTAGTCATTTTTATGATCCCAACCGCATGGGATTCCGTTCCCTCAGAGTCATTAATGATGACAGTATTGCTGCTGGTGCTGGTTTTCCAACTCATGGACATCGAGATATGGAAATTCTCACCTATGTTTTATCAGGTGCAGTAGAACATAAAGATAGTTTGGGTACAGGTTCGGTGATTCGTCCAGGTGATGCTCAAATTATGAGTGCTGGTACAGGAATCATGCACAGTGAATTTAATCATTCCCAAACTGAAGAATTACACCTGTTGCAAATATGGATTTTGCCGGATCAACAAAGTTTAAAACCAAGATATGAACAAAAAGCTTTTTCTGTAGAAGATAAAAAGGGAAAACTAAGGTTAATTGGTTCTCAAGATGGTCGTGATGGGTCTATCACTATTCATCAAGATATTAATTTATATGCCTCTATCTTAGAAAAAGGTGATGTGATTAATTATTATGTTCAACCCCATCGTTATGCTTGGTTGCAAATAGCTACAGGTGCAGCAATCTTTAATGGAAAACAACTCCAAGCAGGTGATGGAGTGCAAATTACTGGAGAGCAGAAAATAGAACTGAGTACAAATGAGAACGCGGAAATTTTACTTTTTGACTTGGTTTAAATAGGGTTTGCTGAATAAACCTAAAACCTTGATATATCAAAGGTTAGAGGCTGATAAACACAGAAATTAGTGCAAGGGTTTTGAAGGGTATACCGGAAAAAGTGTGCATTTTTTGGGATTTCAAGAGATGGCAAAGAAATTTTCAAATCTCCTCCTGACTCCTGACTCCTGACTCCTGACTCCTGACTCCTGACTCCTGACTCCTATGCCCTCACGGAAAGACTTTCTCAGCAACCCCTAAATAGGGTCTGCTGTATCGAAAACAGATAAAGCTCGGCTAACGCGTAGCGTGCCGTTATGCATAAAAAGATTTATTAACGGATTGGGGCTTTTTTCTCAAATTAATGTTGTGCTTCTATAAGGTATTTAACAATTAACAAACAATTTCTGTTATCAGAATCACGTTCATAAACAACATGATCTGCCACACGCCGAATGAGAAACCATCCATATCCATGATCTTGTAAAGTACCTGGTTTTGGTTCAGGTATCTGATCAGGATTAAAAGGCTTGCCGTAATCCCAAATTCTTATTTCCAGTCTGTCTACCCACAGACTCAATTCAATTTCTATATTTGTTTCTGGCGGTAAAGTCCGATGAGCATGACGAACTGCATTAGTAAAGCCTTCTGCTAATGCTAAATTGAGACGATAGAGTTGGCTTTCTGACCAACCTCTTTGAGCTAAATATTGTAGAGAAAAATTTTCAAACCATTGTTGCACTTGGTTTTGGAGCTTCAGATCGCTCTTCACCGTCAGATGGTCTTGCTGCACTGTAGTAAGCATTGACCGTGACTAGAATATTAAGTAAGTAAAAAACGTAACTTGTGTTTGTTTTTTGGTGGCTTTAGATTTTGGAATAGCTTTTATGGCAATTAGCAGTTAGCTGTTTCAAAATCTTGTTTGAACCAAGATCCCAGAATTTAAAATATTCCTAGTTACTCTGGCAACTGCTATATTTTTATATTTTACACCCAAAACTAAAAATCCGATCTTCAAAATAGACCTATGAAAATTGACACCTGTGAGTTTTCAAAAGCATATTCGCTAGAAGTATGAGTAGCTAATGGGCTGTATATTCCTTGCGGACAGTCTTTAGACTCATAACTTCGGTATATGCTCTTGAAACTCACAGGTGTCACAGCACTTTATGGAAACTAAAAATTAGTGGCAACTAATTTAGAACAGTCCCAAAGTCAGAGATTTGTCTAAGGGTAATGCAGCACCAATACCTAACCAGATGGTGACAAAAGTACCAAACAAGAATACTGTTGTCGCTACTGGACGACGGAAGGGGTTTTGGAACTTGTTAACGCTCTCAATAAAGGGAACGAGGATCAATCCCAAGGGTACGGAAGCCATTGCCAATACTCCCAACAGTTTGTTAGGTAGTGAGCGAAGAATCTGGAACACTGGGAACAGATACCACTCTGGCAAAATTTCCAAAGGTGTAGCAAAAGGATTTGCTGGTTCACCCACCATTGCTGGATCTAGTATAGCTAGAGCCACAATACAAGCGAATGAACCCATGATTACGATGGGGAATACATAGAGCAGGTCGTTAGGCCAAGCTGGTTCACCATAGTAGTTATGACCCATACCTTTGGCGAGTTTAGCTCTTAAAGCTGGATCGTTTAGATTTGGTGGTTTATGTGTGGACATTTTTAGATCTGGTCTCCTGCTTAAGTGAAGTTAAAGCATTCGTGTAAGCTATTAGCTATTTAGGCAAGCCACAAATTTATTATGACACTGGATTCAGCTTTGCCAGTTGAAGCAAGTGTTCATTGTGTTTACAGCTTACGGTTTCAGCGAATAGTGCTTGTTTTTATTCTGAGGCTATGTGCCTTCAGTTTAAAACAAACAACTTGCATCTGGAAACTGTTTTACCTATTCACTGAATCACTACTGACTAACTTTTGATTACAATGGTCCAGAAATTCCTTGTTTGCGGATCATTAAGAAGTGGAAAAGCATGAATACCGCAATTAACCAAGGTAATACGAATGTGTGGGCGCTATAGTAGCGGGTTAATGTTGCTTGACCAACGCTAGAACCACCACGTAGTAAGTCAGAAATCAAAACACCAACTACGGGGATTGCTTCTGGTACACCACTAACGATTTTCACCGCCCAGTAACCAACTTGGTCCCAAGGTAAGGAGTAACCAGTTACACCAAAGGAAACTGTGATTACTGCCAGGATGACACCACTTACCCAAGTTAATTCGCGGGGTTTTTTGAAACCACCAGTCAAATAAACGCGGAAAACGTGGAGAATCATCATTAATACCATCATGCTGGCTGACCAGCGGTGAATGGAGCGAATTAGCCAACCAAAGTTGACTTCATTCATGATGTACTGCACTGAAGAAAATGCTTCTGCGACTGTGGGCTTGTAGTAGAATGTCATCGCAAACCCAGTGGCAAACTGAATCAGGAAGCAAACTAGGGTAATTCCACCCAAGCAGTAAAAGATATTAACGTGGGGAGGTACGTACTTGCTGGTTACATCTTCAGCAATAGCTTGAAGTTCTAAACGTTCTTCAAACCAATCATAAACGCTGGCCATACAATCTCAAGTTCCTACAAATTGCTTGTGGTTGATAAATATCCCAAGATTAATTTTGTTTGGGATGTTCGCAAAGAGAATCTTTGTTACAGAATTATTAAGTTTTTCAGAAACTTAACATTCTGTAAATATGGAATATATTGCGATCCCTTGGCAAGCCAACGTGAAAAATGTTGGTTACAAAGAGATTTTATCGTTTTTGAGGTGGATTTGCTTCTCCAGAGTTGCTTAACAACTTAATGAGAAAATGCACCTCTTCTATAAAAAAAGTAACATAATTTAGAGATATATTTCATCAGCAACGTCCCAAATGGAGATTGATCAGTGATTTGGGTAAAGATACAAGGTAAGATGGGCTTCATGAATAAACAGGTTTTTCGGTGCGGATTTTCCTTGCTTTTAGCTTTTGGATTGGCTTTTGGCTTGACTTTTGGCTCAATTCCACCAGCAAATGCTTTAACTCAACAGCAAAAGTTAGTTTCTGAAGTTTGGCGAATTGTCAACCGATCTTATTTGGATGAAACATTTAATCATCAAAATTGGACAGAGGTACGACAAAAAGCTTTTAAAAGTCCGCTGGGAAATGACCAAGAAGCATACAAAGTAATTCAGAATATGCTTAAAAGCCTGGATGACCCTTTTACCCGGTTTCTAGACCCAGAGCAGTACCGCAGTTTACAGGTGAATACTTCTGGAGAATTGACAGGTGTGGGTTTACAAATTGCCCTCAATCCCCAGACAGGTATTTTAGAGGTAATTACACCTATAGAGGGGTCGCCGGCAGAAAAAGCAGGTTTAAGACCACGTGATCGCATTTTGCAGATTGAAGGAACATCCACAGCAAATCTGACTCTGGATGAAGCGGCGGCGCGGATGCGCGGACAGGCTGGTACTGTTGTTACTCTCTTAATTGGTAGAGAGGGAGAAGCAGATAAAGAAATTATACTGGTGCGCGATCGCATTGAACTGAATCCTGTAGTAGCTGATGTGCGTTTATCCCCCCAAGGAACACCCATTGGCTATATCCGCCTTACTCAATTTAATGCTAATGCACCAATGGAATTAGCACACGCTATTCATATTCTAAAACAAAAAAGCGCAGCAGCCTATATTCTAGATTTGCGAAATAATCCAGGGGGACTATTACAAGCAGGAATTGAAGTTGCTCGTCAGTGGTTAGATGAAGGCACAATAGTTTATACTGTCAATCGCCAAGGCATTCAAGGGGATTTTGAAGCTTATGGTCAGGCTTTGACAGAAGCTCCTTTAGTTATTTTGGTCAATCAAGGAACTGCAAGCGCGAGTGAAATTTTAGCTGGTGCTTTACAAGACAATGGACGCGCCCAGTTAGTAGGTGAAACTACCTTTGGCAAAGGACTGATTCAGTCGTTATTTGAATTATCCGATGGTTCTGGTTTAGCAGTAACAATTGCTAAATATGAAACACCAAACCACCGAGATATTAACAAATTAGGTATTAAGCCGGACATAGTAATTCCCCAAGAACCAATCTCAGGGGAGCAAATTGGCACAGCAGCAGATGGACAATATCAAGCTGCTATGGAACTGTTGAGCAAAGATTTGCTAGTAGCGGGTTCATAAGGAGTCAGGAGTTATTAATTTTGGATTTTGGATTGTTTTTGTGATCTCCAATCTAAAATCTAAAATCTAAAATCTAAAATTTTCCTCCCCAGTCACCAGTCCCCAGTCACCAGTCCCCAGTCACCAATCACCATTCCCTAATCTCTGATAAGCTTGGTCAATGATGCGTTTGTCACGGAGGAAGCCAATATTAGCGCCGGGGCAAATGTATTGTAGAGTTTCTGGTGAAAAGCGATCGCGCAATGCTTGAACACTTTTAAGTTGTCTAGGCCAATGAAAAGTTTTTGCCGTGCGAAATGGCACAGGTTCACCTTGCAAGTTAGGGATTAAATGCCGTCCTGAAAATAAAACTCCTCCAAATTCACGATAATATAGACATGAAGACCCTGGAGAATGGCCAGGTGTCCAGATAATTTGTGTGGTGTCATCAAGAGTCAATTCTTGAGAAAAGGTAGTAACAGTTAAACCAGGTAACAAATACGCTTCTTGTTCTTGAATGATAATCTCACAATTAAGAGCTTGTTGAATTTCTGCTACTTTGGCAATAGCACCACGATGAGTAATAAACAACGAACGCACACCACCGTGTTTAAGCGGATTCCCACCCAAGTCTTGCCCAAAATCATCCCCAAAATCATGGTTAATTTGCTCCAGGGCTGGGCAGTCAATGAGAATATTACCTTCATTTCTTACAATAAGATAAGAAGTTCCCCCCAATGTGTCCCGATTTGGTGGAAAGGCAATAATTTTATTGATCCCCAAGTCGGTAGATTCGGGAGATACTGATCCTGTTTCCATCGAAGAAGATAGAATTTCTCCTTTGGGCATTTGTCCAGAAAGTATAATTTGTGGGGGCTTAATTTTATGAATTGGTTGTTGAGTTGAGGAAAACATAAATTAAATAACCGATAAATAACCGAATAAATAGAGTTTTTACCTAAGTTCTATATTTAATAATCTACAGATTTATCAAACATTCTCACTCCTGACTCCTGTACGGGCGAAGCATTCGGAAAATAGCTTTCCATAAAAATTGATAATTGATTGGCCGAATGCTTCGCCCCTACGACTCCTTGAATTCCTTGAACTCCTTGAACTCCTTGAACTCCTGAAATAAAATGGCATTTTGGTTTTTACTTTTACTGGGACTAGCTACTTATCTGATAGTGCAACGCAGCGTTGCTCATATCACCCGCACCCCAGTGTGGTTATTGTGGCTAGTATTAATGACACCAGCAATTATCCTCACTGGTTGGACGCTGATCTATGGTACACAACAATCACCCCCACCAGAATTGATTATTTGGCCGTTGCTTATCAGTTTGCTGTTATACTGGATATTATTTCTGTCGGGGCATCGAGTCCCAGAAAACACCCGGACTGATCCCCAAGCAACAGGAACACAACCAGCAAATAATCCTACCGCAGAACCGTTACCAGTGCGTCCTATTGAACCAACAGAAGAAACTAATCTGCGAAATTGTTTCCCTTGGTCTGTATACTACATTCAAAATATTGAGTATAGACCCCAAGCGGTGATTTGTCGTGGACAGTTGCGAACTGCACCGCAGCAAGCTTATCAGCAAATTAAAACAAATATCGAAGGCCAATTTGGCGATCGCTTTCTGTTAATCTTCCAAGAAGGGATAGATGGTAAACCGTTCTTTGTTCTAGTTCCCAATACTCAAGCTGCTAGACAAAATACAAAAAACCGCAATTTAGAAAATTTCAGTCAAGCAGTAACAGCACTAGGATTGTTGTTAATGACTTTAATTACAACGACCTTAATAGGTTCGCAAATTGCAGGAGTTGAACCAACACAAATCAAAACTGACTTCTCGCTCATTTTCAATGGTTTACCCTATGCTTTAGGATTAATCACTATTTTGGGTATCCACGAACTTGGTCACTATTTTACAGCGCGATTTCATAAAATTCGCTCAACTCTGCCTTATTTTATTCCTGTACCTTTTTTCTTGGGAACTTTTGGTGCATTTATTCAAATGCGAAGTCCCATTCCTAACCGCAAAGCTTTATTTGATGTGAGTATAGCAGGACCAATTGCCGGTTTTGTTGCTACTTTACCTTTACTGCTTTGGGGTTTAGCTAATTCAGAAGTAGTACCCATCAGCGACAAAACAGGACTTTTAAATCCCAATGCTTTAAATCCTAAATATTCAATTTTATTAGCTTTACTTTCAAAAATAGCCTTGGGTAGTGAATTAACAACCAAATCTGCTTTAGATTTGCATCCTGTAGCAGTTGCTGGATTTTTAGGTTTAATTGTCACAGCATTAAATTTAATGCCCGTAGGACAATTAGATGGTGGTCATATTGTTCATGCTATGTTTGGACAACGTACCGCAGTTGTAATTGGTCAAATTTCTCGGTTGTTTTTACTAATTCTTTCTTTTATCCGTCAAGAATTTTTGTTGTGGGCAATTCTGTTACTATTTATTCCCTTGGTTGACGAACCCGCATTAAATGATGTTACAGAATTAGACAACAAACGTGATGTTTTGGGTTTACTAGCAATAGCTTTATTATTGTTAATTGTACTGCCACTTCCTGAAGCTTTGGCTCGTGTTTTGCAGATTTAAAAATAGGTGAACAATGGACAATTGATAATTGATAAGTGATAATTGATAATTGATAATTCACAATTAATTTGGGTTAAAACCTCTCTTTTGAGGAAGAGGTAACTTTTTATTCTCCATTGTTCATTGTCAATTGTTGAAGCTACCACTAATTGCAATATAATTAGAAATTGTGTGAATCTGCGAGGATAAGAATGACTGCTGATGTAACTGCTCATACTTTATTTGTGTGTAAAACCTGCGCTAGTGTTTGGCAAGATGGTAAGCGTGTCGGTGAAAGTGGTGGTCAAAAACTATTACAAGAAATTCAACAAGTCGCGCAAAATTGGCATTTACGGGATGAGTTCCTTATCAAAGAAGTTGATTGTATGAGTGCTTGTAGTCGTTCTTGTGTAGTCGCTTTTGCCGGTCAAGGTAAGTTAACTTATTTATTCGGTGATTTGCCAGTTGATGGTTGCGCGGAAGCAGTGTTGGAATGTGCAAGTAAATATTACAATCATCCTAATGGTGTTTTACCTTGGTCAGAACGTCCTGAACCTTTGAAAAAGGGAATTTTGGCAAGGATTCCCAGTTTATAGGTGACTGGTGACTGGTGACTGGTGACAGTGGTAAAAGCTTTCCATTGTCTAAGTTGTGGTTTTGGTTAATGTTCTGGCGGCCTTGTCTACGGTTATCAATCTAAGGTTATCAATCTAAAATCCAAAATCTAAAATCTAAAATCCAAAATTGCTATGTTGCGCGTTTTAATTCTGGGTGGTACTGGTGATGCAGCGGAATTAACCGCGAGAATCAATAATATTACTGGAATTGAGGCGATCGCATCTTTAGCTGGTCGTACCCGTGAACCTGTTGCACCTGTTGGTAATGTTCGCGTTGGCGGTTTTGGTGGTGTAACAGGTTTGGTTGAATATTTACAACATCAAAAAATAGATGTGTTAATTGATGCAACTCATCCCTTTGCTAATCATATCTCTTGGAATGCAGCCGCAGCAGCTACACAAGTGGGTATTCCTAGATTATTAGTAAATCGTCCCCCTTGGGAAAAACAACCGGGTGATATTTGGATTGAGGTAGAAAATAATACAGAAGCAGCAGCAGCTTTAGAAAATCAAGCACAACGAGTATTTTTAACTATTGGTAGACAAGAAATATCTGCATTTTCTCATTTACAGGAAATGTGGTTTTTAATGCGAATGATAGATCCACCAAATGCAGACGTGGTGATACCTCCTGGTTTAATGTTATTTGATAGAGGACCTTTTACTTTAGAGGATGAAAGAGAAATTTTAACTAAATATAATATAGATACTATTGTGAGTAAAAATAGCGGTGGAAATGCCACATATCCTAAAATTATTGCAGCGCGAGAAATGGGAATAAAAGTGGTGATGGTGAAACGTCCAGCTGTACCACCAGGAGAACAAGTTGCAGATGTAGAAAGTGCAGTAAAATGGTTATTGGAGAAAGTGGGAACTTGAGAAATTTCTGTTGCTATGATAATCAAAATTGATTCTAGAGAGTCGATTCAGTAGGGGCGAAGCATTCGGGTGATAACCTATTGCTGAAACCATTAATATTCTGTCCGAATGCTTTGCCCTTACAATTAATTAATCGGTGTTCTAGTCTTCATAAACCCCAACAAATAAAGGAGTTGTAGATACTGAAACTATTCTATTGACTTGATTTCGGGAATTTAACATCAAGTAAGTTTCTTGTAGATAAAATGTCTCTCCACCATTATCAATGGGATTACTATATAAAACAATTTTATTTTTTAACCTTTCTGTTTTTGCAAAAGATTTACCATCATTAAAAGATTGTTTGACAACAGAAGTGTTGAATGTTAAGAAATCTGTGATAAAAATAGCCCAAAATATATTAAAATTTGAGCAAGCTATATCAAAATATTGATTTGATCATGATTATAAATTCATTTCCCAAGATTGTCAAAGACA